>JAEZWM010000063.1 GCA_023443025.1 Bacillota bacterium | reverse complement strand
GGGGCGATAAAAGTCAGCGTACATAATAGAACTATTGAACCGGAAGATCTAAAAGTTGGAGATGAGATTGTAGTATATTATATGAAGATGAAAGGTGAAATCATACCACATAGAATTAAAAACCTGTCCGATAGTAGGGGCTCATCCGTATATATAGAAATAAACGAAAAACAAAACTTCGAAGATAAACATCAAAAACTTGCATATGAAGCATTATATGAAGAAGAGTCCAAATTCAGAGCTGACCCGGGAGCCTTTTTAATTATAAATCCACATATCATAGATTATTATGAAGATGATAAAGTGCTAAAACTGTATACAATCAATGATATAAATAGGTATATCCTGTGGGATAACCATGAACTTCAAAATAAAAGTGGAGCCTTATCAATGGCAGTGATTATATATGAAAAAGATGGGGATAATCTCGTATACAGAGGGATAGAACATTCAGAAGACGGATCAAGGCTAGCGGATTCAGTTAAAGAGATGGTAAAGGATAAACCTGAGATTTATGATAAATACATGGAAGCATATACTACAGTAGGTGGAAGAGATAAAGAAAAGCTTGTTGGTGAATTCCTAGATAAGCTTGGATATGAGTACAAATATATAGAGAATTATTAGTATTTCATATAAAAGAATAATAGTAAAAGTCAAGCGGCATAAGCTGCTTGATTTTTTTATCTTATATTCTTTACTTTATAGTAATGCTGAGTTTTGAAATAAAGCACTTTAGAGTAAGCACATATCATTAAAAAAATAAAGTTTTATAAATATTTTGCAAATATGATAAAATATCATTAATAAAAATATAAGGTGATATTATGAAAACTATTGATGATATTAGAAATTACTTATTCGAATTAGCCGAGCCGGGATATAGAGACTTTACAAAAAGCCTAATACCTAATATAGACGAAAACACTATAATTGGTGTAAGAGTGCCACTTATTAGAAAATTAGCATCGAAATTAAATGTTGAATATCCTGATCTTTCATTGAGTTTTTTAAATTCACTCCCTCATAAATACTATGAAGAAAATAATCTCCATGGGTATTTAATTGAGAAAATAAAAGACTATAACGAGGCTATGGAGTATACCGAAAAGTTTTTACCATATTTGGATAACTGGTCTACCTGCGATACTTTCGCTCCGAAAGTATTTGAATCCGATTTGAAGAATACCTATTTGCATGCACTAAAATGAATAGAATCAGGAGATACTTATACTGTTAGATATGGTATAGGGATTCTCATGAGGTACTTTTTGGATGACAATTTTACAACTGAAGTGCATGAGCATGTATCCGGAATTATCTCTGATGAATACTATGTAAACATGATGATCGCATGGTATTTTGCAACGGCATTAGCAAAGAGATATGACGAGACTATTCCATATTTGAAAAAACAAATATTAAAACCATGGACCCATAATAAAGCTATTCAAAAAGCATTGGAAAGTAGAAGGGTGCCGATAAAGTATAAAGGTGAATTAAGAGAACTTAGAATAGCAAAAAGGTAGTTTTAAAAAATATTAAAATATAAAAGTTGAATAGAAAGTATAAAAACCTTCATAAGCTAGCTCTGCTTATGAAGGTTTTTAGATTAAAACACGATTAAAGTAATAAACTCGGCAAGAATTTACACCCCAAATTCTCCATAAAAGCATGAAACAACCAGAGATTTTCTTAAATCTAAAATTCTGAATAACTTATAATATATTTTGATTTCAATTAGTTATGAATGGGTATCATAATAAAGTAAGATGAAATTTAATATAATAACTGAAAGGAGTATTTTAATGGCTACGGATTATCATGAGGATATTAATGCACTAAGTGAAGAAGACAAGAATTTTGTTAGAGCTCTTAACTCTTTGAGGGAGGAAATAGAAGCGGTTGATTGGTATCATCAAAGAGTTGCAGCGACACAAGATGAAGCTCTTAAAGAAATTATGAGGCATAATGCTATAGAAGAGATGGAACATGCTGCAATGACTCTCGAGTGGCTTAGAAGAAATATGTATGGATGGGATGAGCAGCTTAAAACCTATCTATTCACAACTGAAAATATCCTAGAAGTTGAAGAAGGTGGAGACTCAGAAGAAGATGCTGGATCCGACGATTTAGGAATTGGAGAGTTATAAAAGGAGGATATATGGATATTTTAAAAAGAAAAATTGCCCCAATTAGTGAAGAAGCGTGGCAAGAGATAGATGAAACAGCAGTAGATGTAATTAAGTCAATACTATCTGCTAGGATGGGACTAAAGCTAAATGGACCAAAAGGCTGGGACTATAATGCTGTTCCTGAAGGAAGACTGGATGTACTTGAAGACAATGAAGACGGAGTGTCTACAGGAACATATAGATTACAGAGGCTTGTAGAAGCTAGAAGAAGCTTTGTTTTAAATAAATGGGAATTGGATAATATCGAAAGAGGGGCAGAGAATATTGATTTAGAACCCCTGGAAGAAGCGGCAGAAGAACTCGCAATTTTTGAAGAAAACTTAATCTTCAATGGCTATGAACCGGCAGGAATTGTAGGGTTAAGCGAAGCAGCTGAGCATCAGATGACATTCGGTAAAGAAGCAAATACCATTTTAAAGAACATAGGTAATGCGAGATATATGCTCTTTAACTCGTATGTTCAGCCACCTTATGATCTTTTTGTATCTCCGGAAGCTTATGATAGATTAAATCAAATTTATCAAGGAAGTCATTTGCTTAAACTGGTAGAAAAACTAATAGAAGGTAAGGTCATAAGATCAAAGGTAGTTAACGGTGCTGTGTTGATACCTCACAAACATGATGATCTTGAGCTGACAATTGGCCAGGACTTTTCTGTTGGATATGAATGGGACGACAAGGAGACAGTAACCCTTTTCATCACAGAATCACTAGCATTTAGAGTTCTTGACGAAGCGATAATAGTCAACTTTAAATTATAAATAAGTAGAAAAACGGAGCGAAAGCTCCGTTTTTAGTTTGAATTCACAACTTATGCAAAATATTAAAGATGATGTTTAATGCAGCGTATACTTATAATGGAGAACCAATTCTATCTTAGTATGAATATTCTAAATGACATGCATTCTATAAGGTTGAAGTCATTTCAAATTATCTCTATTGAATTCGTAATATCAACTAAATTTATAGTTATTTAATCACTAATAAAAATGCATAAGTGTTGCATTAAATAACTTATTTTTTTCTTCTTTTAGCTATAGCTTCCCTTATTTTAAATAAATTATTAATTGTAACATCCTCTGCTTTATCATCATATGTTGCTAATAACAGGTATAAAGTATCTATTATAAATAGATTACTTACCCTTGCTTCAAAAGCTTCACTTCTAATACTGTATTCTCTTCCGTAAGAGATCAGAACCAGATCTGCTTTTTTTGCTATGCATGAATCACTCTTTGAAGTGATTGCAATTACGAAAAGATTTTTTTCTTTTGCATACTCTACCGCTTCAGCTAAGTCTTTATTTGTTCCGGAACTGGAAAAAACAATTAGAACATCGCTTGGATCAGCCAATCCTATGTTCATAAATACCCAGTGGAGGTCGCTATTGGAAGTACAATTAATTCCATTTCTTATGAATTTATGTTCAGCATCTGATGCATATGAGTAACTTCCTCCCAT
>JAEZWM010000002.1 GCA_023443025.1 Bacillota bacterium | reverse complement strand
ATGCATAGAAGTTTAAACACTATCATCTCGTCTTCATCCACTGTAAATATAGATCTGAAAGACTCATCGTAAAGTTCTGAGATCCTTAGGTATGACTGCATCTCAAAATACATACTTAAGATTTTTTCGTAATTCTCAGCCTGCTTCTCATCAGCCAAAAATCTATCCATTTTAGATGTTAAGTTCTTCATACTAAAATAAATATCTTCCGGTTCCTCTATCTGCATATAGTTTCCTCGATCATCAAGTTTCGGTCTATAGCCTTCGATCTTGCTTAAAAGCCTCGATATAGCTTTTCTAATAGGTAGGTATTCGCCTGTAAACTCTTCTAGAATTTCAAGAAGAGCAGAAGACTTTATCTCCTGAGAAAACATCTCTCTTCCCCTATCAATCATATTATGAGCTTCATCTACAAGAAATAAAAATTTATCGGTAGGATTATCAAAAAATCTTCTTAAGTATACTCTAGGGTCAAATGCATAGTTATAATCACATATTACAATATCTGAATAAATTCCAAGGTCTAGCTGTAGTTCAAATGGACATACCCTATGCTTATAGCTGTATTCTCTGATAGTCTCAAAATCAATAATTTGTTCATTATCAAGAACGTCAATTATAGCATCATTAACACGGTCAAAATGGCCCTTGGCGTAAATACAGTCTTTAGGATTGCATTTGACTTCATCATTGATACAGGATTTATCTTTAGCAGTAAAAGTCACAGCCTTAATCCGTAAACCACCTTCTATTAGGAGGCTTACTGCATTATTACAAGCAACCTTAGTTGTGGAACGAGCAGTCAGATAAAAAATTTTATCTAAAATTGACTCTCCTATCGCCTTCACAGATGGAAACACTGCTGACATAGTCTTTCCTATTCCGGTTGGTGCTTCAATAAAAAGATTATTAGAATCTAAAATTGTCTGATAAACAGAAACTGCCATCTCCCGCTGACCTTTTCTATAAGAATCAAAAGGAAACTCAAGACCTAAAACAGACGCATCTCTTTGTTTCCTCCACTCAACGAGTTTCTTACTGAATACTAAATACTCTGTTAATAGATGTTTATAAAACTCCCATAGTTCATCTTTACTATATGACTTTCTTAACCTCTTCGTCTGTTCATCCTCAATATTATAATAAGAAAGCTGAACGTCAAGTTTTTCGGATTTGTGGTCACAAGAATAAAAATAGGCATAACACATAACTTGAGCCCAATGTAATTGACTAAAATCCTCATCGATTGTCCCCAAATCCCTAGTAGTACTTTTTATCTCGTCTATAATAATATTATCATCGTCGGTAATTACTCCATCAGCACGTCCTTCAACGATGAAAGTCATTTCTTCCAACACTGTTTCATTTTTTAAAAAGTACTCTGCTTTGTAATGTCCTTCATATTCACTTTGTAGTTTTTTATGTGCCATAATACCCTGCACGGCTCTGTCTTGAGAAACATAAGAGGTGTCAATATCACCACTTCTCATTACGAACTCCACTAGGTTTCTGACGGAAATTCTAAGTGTATTTTTCATATGTACTCCTTACTAAATCCATACTATTATACCATATGTTAATGTCTGCTATTCATGTTAAATGCATCTAGATAAATGAATAAATCTATAATGAACCGAGTTATAGAAAAGAAAAATGAATCTTATGATATTAATCAAAGATTCATTCACAAATAATAATTATAAAAAGGAATAAAAAATCGCTGAAAAATCAGCGATTATTGTTTATAAACCAAAATATTCTTCTAATGTCAATCCTGAATCAAAAACTTTTTTAGCAAGTTCAGCACCAACATATCTGTAATGCCAAGACTCAAATTTATAACCTGTTATATGTTCCTTGCCCCTTGGATACCTAAGTATAAAACCATATTTATATGCATTTTTTGCAAGCCATTCAGCTTCTGCAGTATCATCAAATGAATCGTCAATCGTTATAGTGTCGTCATTTGTCCAAAAATCAAATGCATACCCTGTTTGATGTTCGCTATGTCCGGGAATTGAAGTCATCTCATCAGCAGCTTCTTTTCCATAAGCTTCAACACTTGAATCGTACACTTGCCTTTGTTCATCATATGATCTATAGTCGGAAATGATTTTAATATCCAAATTATTTCTTCTCATTTCCTCTCTCATCATCTCATAGGACTGTTTGGCTTCGTAGTTTAATCCGGGGTTAAAATCTTCTGTAACTCCATATTTTCTATTAACTATAAGAACCCCATCAACTACCTTGAATAAGTTTTCTCCTTCAATTTTTTCTACATTTTCAAGTTTTATATAACCTTCTTGATTCTGATAATTTACTTTAACCCAGCCATTTTCACTTCCATAAGACTCAACATAGTCACCCATTGGTATTTCTGACACCGGATTGCTGCCTTCATTTGTAGAACTATACATTACAGTAGAACCAACAACCTTGTAAATTTTTTGCAATTTATCAGTAAATCGATCCTTATTAGACTCAGTCATTTTTACAACTTGTTCTAAGTCTTCAGAATTGTTATTAAGCTCTCTGGTAATTGTCGGTTGCACTTCCTCAGTAGTCTCTTTTACAACTTCGTTTTCCTTAGGCACTACCGCATCTCCGCCAACATTAGATCTAGTTTCAGCAACTTTTACATCCTTTTTGAAAAAAGGCAGTCTTGAAATCATTGAATAAGCACCAAACACAGACAACATCATGACCAAAGAAAAAACGAGTATCCTATTTCTATTTCTTCGTCTAATAGCTGCTCGTCTTCTTCTATTTACAACTCTTCTTCTATTACTATCTCTCATTTAAATTGCAACCCCTCTATATATAAACTCGTTAAATTCAATTAATTTTTACATTACTATTATTCTATCACAAAGAAGCCTGAAATTGAATACCAAAATCCGAAATATTTACAAAAAGGTTACAATTATTTCCGGATTCATTGAATATTTAAAACTATTTCAACTTAACAACGTATGTTATTTGAAAATAATTGATTTTCTTGAAAATATTTTTTCAATTTAATGAGTTAATGAGATGCCAAGTGTTAGAGAAAAGTCTTGTGGTTGGTTTCGTAGGAAATCTGCAATTTCTAAATTTTTATTAAATCGTAGGGATGTGGTGCAAACCATATTGAATCAATTTTGGTAATTTTAGTATTATATTTAATTTAGTTGTCTGTGCATGGTTTAGGAGATTTAAAGCAAGGGAGAATCGGAGTTCACCATTACTTTACTTATATATTTATTGCATAAAAAAACGGAGCATTCGCTCCGTTTACAAAACGTTACTTTTGATCCACCTCGGGTGGAATATAATTATCAAAAGTTGGTACTATTTTCTTAAGTTCTTTTACAATTTCATCCCTGTCATTCGCCCTTGTTGAGGTCATGAGTGGGACTAGACTCTCTTCAAGTTCATGGAAGTCTATGGTGATAGGCTTTTCAATAAATATTCTATCGTATTCCGTCGAGTCTACTAAGTCCATATTAAGTAGTAGCTCCTCATAAAGCTTCTCCCCGGGTCTTAAACCAACTATCTGTATTCCAATCTCCTTATAAGGCTCATGTCCATGAAGTCTTATCAACTTTTCTGCTAGATCGATTATCTTAACAGGTTCACCCATGTCAAGAACGAATATCTCTCCACCTTTTCCTATTGCACCTGCTTGAAGAACTAGTTGAGTTGCTTCAGGTATAGACATAAAATATCTAATTATTCTCTCATCAGTGACCGTTACCGGTCCACCCGCTTCTATCTGCTTTAGGAAAAGCGGAATTACTGAACCATGAGATCCAAGAACATTTCCAAATCTGACCGCAACATAATCCGTTTTTGAAATCCTATTGAAAGACTGGATAATCATCTCGCATATCCTCTTTGTAGCTCCCATTATATTTGTAGGATTGACTGCCTTGTCAGTAGAGATTAATACAAATTTTTCAACATTATGATGATCTGCTTCAAGCACCACATTAAGTGTACCAAATACATTGTTCTTAATCGCTGATTCAGGGCTTCCCTCCATTAAGGGGACATGTTTATGTGCTGCTGCATGAAATATTATCTGTGGTTTGTATTCTCTAAATATTACATCAAGCCTATCTCTTTCCCTTATCGATTCTATAAACACTTTTAAATTGAGGTTCTTATTATTTCTTAGTAGTTCATTTTGTACGTCATAAGTAGTATTTTCATAAATATCGAGTATTAGTAGCTGCTTAGGTTCGTACTTTACAATCTGTCTGCAAAGCTCAGACCCTATCGAACCTCCTCCTCCTGTAACTAACACGACCTTGTCTTTAATAAAGTCAGAGAGTTCAGAAGTGTTTAATTTAATTTCATCTCTTCCAAGCAAGTCGTCGATTTCGATATCTCTTAAGTCCTTCAGTTCAATCTTGTCATCGATCATCTCATAAACACCGGGAACGATCCTTACTTTTTTTGAGGTACTGCTACATATCTCGAGGATTTCTTTTTGTTCAGCATTATTTGCAGAAGGCATAGCTACAATAATTTCATCTATATTTAAAAACTTTGTAAGCTCAGGTATGTCATTTCTATTACCTGCAACCGGTAGACCTCCGACAGTTCTCTTTAGTTTTGCCGGATCATCATCTATAAATGCAACAGGTATATTTCCTAATTTTGGATGTTTTTTTAGCTCCTTTAAAACCATGATTCCTGATTCGCCGGCGCCGACAATCAATGTTCGCTTCCCATTAATATTAGGCTGAACCTGGATTTCTCTGGATCTCATAATCTTAGGAATAAATCTTATTCCTCCAACTAAAAAAGTATCCAAAATCAAAACTATTGGGTAAATACTCCTAGGTAGATTTGACTGAAAACCTATAAGATAAGCTGTGGCTAAAACATTAGACACCAAAACAGCACCCATAATATTTAGCAGTTCATTTATGGAAGCATATCTCCAAATTGCATTATACATTTTGAATAGTGTAAATATTATTAATTTAATAGCGGTAACTATTAGTAAATGTTTTAAATAAACATCTACATAAAACCTTGGTAACTGCATCTCAAATCTCAGAAGCAGCGCTATAAAATAGTTTGCATTTATTATTAATGCATCTAATACCAGCAGTAGCCACATTCTTTTATCTCTCATATAAACCTTCCTAGATATTATCTAAATTTAATCCCTTTAGATATTCTTTTAATTCATTTTTAATTTCCGGATCTTTTAATCCAAACTCTATATTTGCATGTACAAAACCAAATTTATGTCCTATATCATATCTGTCGCCGTCAAATTTATATGCATATACATCCTCATGCTTTGTGAGTCCAAGAAGTGCATCTGTTAACTGAATTTCGTTTCCTTTTCCCGGAGGAGTTTGTTTTAATACCTCAAAAATCTTAGGACTAATAACATATCTTCCGATGACAGCTTGTCTGGATGGAGCATCTTCAAGGCACGGTTTTTCAATCATATCAGAAACCTTGTATGTGTTCTCATCAACCTTCTCTCCGCTGATTATACCATATTTTGACACATCTCTGTCGTCAACATCGATTAAAGCTACAACGGTATTTTGATACTCATTGTATTTATCTATAAGCTGTTTGGTAGCGGGTACGTCGGCAGTGATAACATCGTCACCAAGTAAAACGACAAAAGGCTCATCCCCAACAAAAGTTTCTGCACAAAGCACTGCATGACCTAATCCCTTTGCTTCTTTTTGTCTGATAAAGTGCACATTGCCTCTGTCGGCAATCTCCTTCATTTCACTCAATAGATCATCCTTACCTTGTTTTTCAAGATGGGCTTCAAGCTCTACTGAGTAATCAAAGTGATCTGCAATGCATTCCTTTCCTCTTCCCAGAATTATTAGTATATCTGTAATTCCCGAGTCATAAGCTTCCTCTACAATATACTGTAGAGTTGGTTTATCTAAGATTGGTAGCATCTCTTTAGGAGTTGCCTTAGTTGCCGGTAAAAACCTCGTTCCCATACCGGCTGCCGGTATTATCGCCTTTCTAACAACTTTTTTCTCCATTATATCCCTGCCTGTTCATATGCTTTAAGTATAATTTCAACAGATTTCCTTCCTTCATAACCATCTATTAATGGCTTTGTATCATTTCTAATTGCTTCTATAAAATCATGATAAAGTGGTGTATGACCGTTTCCATAAACATTGTCTATATCGTCTTTGGTTTCGGGATTGTCATAATACTTTTTATCGGCAAAATCCCATGTTTCAATCTCATTTACCGCAAGACCGCCTATGACAGCTGTACCGGTTTCACCAAAGATGCTAAGTGTTTCTTCTAAGTTTTTAGGATAGACACAAGCAGATCCTTCGATAAGTCCAATAGCTCCATTTTCGAATCTCAAAAGAATCGCACCAAAGTCCTCCATCTCGATATCTCTTAAAAAAGTATCCAGCTCGGCTTTTACACTTACGACTTTAGAGTTCATCATCCACTGTAATAAATCAATATTGTGTATGCATTGATTCATAAGAGTGCCGCCATCCAGAGCCTTAGTACCTCTCCATGGTGCAAGTTCGTAATAATGCTGATCTCTGGTCCATAGTATTCTGGCAGTTCCATTGATCAGCTTGCCAAATCTGCCTTCATCCAGTGCCCTTTTTAGCTTTTGGATTGGTCTATTAAATCTATTTTGATGAGATACACATACCTTTAGATTTTTCTCATCGGCAAGTGCATTAATTTGATCTATTTCATCAAGCGAAAGTGCCATAGGCTTCTCAATTAGCACATGTGAACCGGCATTTAATACATCCAATGCATGTTTTCCATGGTAGCCACTTTCCGTTGCAATAACGACAACATCAGCACCAGCTTCTTCCAGCATTTTTTTATAGTCTGTGTAAACCGCAACTTGTGCATTTGAAAATACTTCTATATACTGAGCTTTCCTATCTTCCGCTCTTTGCTCAATAATATCACAAACTGCAACCAGCTCACAATCAGCTACATTATTTATAAGTGCTTCAATATGCTTGTATGCAATTCTTCCACATCCAAGTATTGCAAATTTTAGTTTATCCATACATCCTCCTTTTTAATCTATATACAAATACTATTATATAGATTTTCTCATATAAATGCCATTAAAGATAAATAAGCCCAAGCATAATATGCCAGGGCTTGATTTTATAGTAATTCTAAATTATCTTCTTCGATTCCTCTTGTTGCATATCTTGTATCAAACACGTATTTTGCATTGTCAACAACCATTCTATAATCCACATTACTATGTGCAGTAGTGATTACAACCAGGTCATAAGAACTGATTATTTCAGGATTAATCTCTTTTATTGACTCTACAAAATCACCGTTATTATCTTTATATTTTGGATTTAAAGCATCGTAGTATTCTACTTCAGCACCTTCTTTTTCGAATTCTTCGATAACTATCAGTGCAGGACTGTCCCTTAAATCGTCAATATCATTTTTATAAGCGATACCAAGAATTAGTATCTTAGCTCCATTCAATGCTTTTTTGAAGTTTCTGGAAAGTATTTTCATACTTCTATCTACGACATAGCTTGGCATTCTATCGTTTATAGTGCCTGAAGCTTCGATCATCGGCATATGCATGTCGTATTCTCTTGCTTTCCAAGTTAGATAGAAAGGATCAAGTGGTATACAATGTCCACCAACACCTGGGCCCGGATAGAAAGCTTGGAAACCATATGGTTTTGTTTTAGCAGCATCTACAACTTCCCAGATATTTATTCCCATTTTATCAGCAAGAATTGCAAACTCATTTACAAGACCTATGTTTACATTTCTATAAGTATTTTCAAGAATTTTTTCCATTTCTGCTACTTTAGGGCTGGATGCTCTAAATATATCAGCATCAAGTACATTTTCATAAAGTGCAGCAGCAACCTCAGTTGCGTCGTCTCCTACTCCACCAACTACCTTTGGAGTATTTTTTGTCTTAAATTGTTTATTGCCCGGATCAACTCTCTCAGGAGAAAAAGCCAGATAAAAATCTTCTCCACATTTTAGTCCGGAGATTTCCTCTAATATTGGTTTCATTAACTCTTCGGTAGTTCCGGGATATGTAGTCGATTCAAGGACCACAATTGAACCCCTCTTAAGATGTCTAGCCACATCTTCAGTTGATTTCTTAACATAAGATATATCAGGTTGTTGATACAGATCAAGTGGTGTAGGCACTGCAATAGCAATAAAATCAAGGCTTGCTACATCTTCAAAGTTTGTTGTAGCTTTAAGCATACCGGACTCAACTACATCTTTTAACTGCTCGTCCACAACATCGCCAATATAGTTGTGTCCTTCATTTACCATCTTTACTTTTTCATCTTGTACGTCAAAACCAATCGTAGTATAACCTGCCATAGCTTTTTCTACAGCAAGTGGAAGGCCAACATAGCCTAGACCTACTACCCCAACATGTAGTGTTTTTTCATTAATCTTTTTTAATAGTTCTTCTTTTAATCCCATTTTTTACTCCTTCAAAAGAAATTCATTACCTGTTTGAATATATTCATTACCACATTCAGGACATCTGTACTCGTTTTCTTTGGAAACCTCAAGTCTTATACCACATGAGCAAATATAACCTATTGGTCTGCCGGGATTTCCCACGATAATTTCGTGGTCCATAACATCCTTGGTAACCACTGCTCCGGCTCCAATCAGTGCATATTTTCCGATATTGTTACCACAAATAATAGTAGCATTTGCACCAATACTCGCACCGTATCCAACGATGGTCTGTTTATATTCTTCTTTTCTTTCTATAAAACTCCTAGGATTTATGACATTTGTAAACACGCAGGACGGTCCAAGAAAAGAATAATCCTCGCAGATTACTCCGGTGTATATGGACACATTGTTCTGTACCTTTACACCATCTCCTAGTACAACCCCTGGTGAGACAACTACATTTTGCCCCAAGGAGCAGTTTTCACCTATTACAGAATTAGACATGATATGAGAAAAATGCCATATCTTAGTACCTTTTCCGATAACTACATCATCGTCAACATATACCGACTCATGTACAAAATAATCACTCATTCTAAATCTCCAATAACTGGTTAATTATATATTTAATTTCTTCATCTGTCAACTCTGCAAACATAGGTATAGCAAAAGTTCTTTTTGAAAGGTACTCAGCATTTGGAAAATCTCCTTCTTTATAACCAAGATCAGAGTATACCTTTTGTAGATGCATTGGTACAGGATAGTAAACTCCTGTCGCAACCCCTCTATCAGCAAGTTTTTGAACAATTTCTTCCCTTCTGTCGGATTGTAATATATAAAGATGATAGTTGTGAGTTGTTCCTTCAGTAACTAGAGGTGTTACGTATTCAGAATCTTTAAGAGCACCATTATATTTTTCAGCTATCTGAGCACGTTTTTCATTCCATCCATCCAGCTCTTCAAGCTTGACTCTTAGAAGAGCTGCTTGAATCTCATCTAGTCTGGAGTTGTGACCTATAAGATAATTGTAGTACTTCAGAGGATTATAAACCGTATTGTCTGCTCCCTCATCTACTGCAACTTCTTCGTCGATGTTATTTAAAAAATTATATGCTCTTTGACCGACTTCTCCACTACCATGTGCTCTGTACGCTTTTAGTACTGTTGCTAAATCATCGTTATTTGTCACCATCATCCCGCCATCACCTGCACAACCGAGGTTTTTGGTTGGGAAGAATGAGAAAGTAGAAATATCTCCAAAACTTCCTGCCATCTTACCCTTATACTTAACTCCGGCCGCTTGGGCTACGTCCTCAATTACATATAGATTACGAGCTTTGGCAATTTCCATTATTCTATCCATTTTTGCACATTGACCAAAGATGTGTACCGGCATTATAGCCTTTGTGTTTGGTGTGATGGCAGCTTCTATCTTTTCAGGATCTATATTATAGCTGTCTAGTTCTACATCTACAAATACCGGTTTAGCTCCAACATATGAAATACTCTCCGCAGTTGCAAAAAAAGTATATGTAGTTGTAATTACTTCATCGCCCTTGCCTATTCCTAAAGCTTCAAGTGCAATTACAAGTGCATCTGTTCCATTTCCGCAAGAAACAGCATGCTTAACACCTATATAATCAGCAAACTCACTCTCAAAACTCTTAACATTTTCACCCATTATATACTGGGCATTATTAAGAATTTCTAAACAAGCATTATCCGCCTTTTCTTTTATTGTGCTATATTGTCTTTTCAAATCTATTAATTGAATTTTCATAAATTCTCCTCTCAAGAACAATTACTTTAGTATAACGGCTATCGTCCTAAAAATTAAACCGATGTCATAGAAAAAACCCATCTTGGATATATATTCTAAGTTTAAATTAAGCTTATGAGGCATAATCTCTTCTATATAAGTTTTATCAGGATCCTCTGCTTCAGCTAGAACCTTAGACTCATCCCTGTATTCTATAGAAGCCAAATCAGTAATACCCGGTCTAACAGCTAGTACTTTTCTTTGTTCATCATTATACATTTCAACATATTTAGGCACTTCAGGTCTTGGACCCACTAAGCTCATACTACCTATAAATACATTTAAAAGCTGTGGTAGTTCATCCAGCTTTGCCTTTCTTAAAAAACTCCCCACTCTCGTGATTCTTGCATCCTGTCCAACAGTTATCGATCTTCCCATGGATTGGGCATCCTTCACCATTGTTCTAAACTTAAATATCTTGAAATTCTCACCATTTTTTCCAACTCGAGTCTGTTTAAAAAGAACTTCCCCTTTTGAATCGATTTTTATGATAATGGAGATAATAATCATAGGGATTGCCAATACAATTAGACCAAGAGTAGAAGCAATTATGTCAAAAGCTCTTTTTGCTATTAAACTGTACTTCTTTCTCTCAAGTATCCTTTGTATGTCCATATCAGCCCTCTATTTTACAATGTCTAAAAGAGTGGTTATTATAAAGTCCACATCCATATCACTCAATAATGTATGGAGTGGGAGTGTCATTGCATTTTCGTATCTATTATAAGCATTTGGATAATATCTAATATCAAAACCTAAATTTTTATACGCCGTGTGCATAGGAAGCGGTTTATAATGAACATTAGTGGCAATTCCTCTCTCTGCCATCTCAACGATTACGCAGTTTCTGTCATTTTCTTTATAGCCTTCTAAGTTTACGATATATAGATGACCGGTACCCGTCTTATCTTCCGTCTTATGCAGCATTGGTTTTACTATGCTTCCTTCAAAAGCAGAATTGAATTTATCTATGATTTCAAATCTTCTCTCTAGCAGTTCAGGATATCTCTTAAGCTGTGCAATTCCCAGAGCCGCCATTATATCGGTCATATTGCATTTATAATTAGGAGCAACTATGTCATACTCCCACGCACCAAGCTGCATCTTGGCTAATGCATCTTTGTTTTGTCCATGAAGAGACAATAGTTGAAACTCTTGATAAGCTTCTTCATCTTCAAATAGTCCGCGTCTCCAAGTAACAGCACCGCCCTCAGCAGTTGTCAAATTCTTTACAGCATGGAAAGAATAACAAGTAAGGTCAGCCCACTCAGCAACATGCTTATCTTTGTATTTAGCACCGAATGAATGAGCAGCATCAGCGACGACTGCAACTCTACCAACTCTTTCTTGAATTTCATTTTCTATTTTGAAAATAGATTTTTTAGACTCAAGAATTTCTATTATCCTCTCATAATCACAAGGAACTCCACCAATATCCACAGGAATGATGGCTTTAGTATTAGGAGTTATGGCTTCAGCCAGTTTCTCATAATCCATCTCAAATCCTTCCTCTGCAATATCGACCATGACCACCTTGGCTCCAACATGTGTAATTACCGATGCGGAAGCACTATAGGTGTAAGGAGTAGTTATTACCTCATCACCAGGACCTATTCCAAGGTATCTTAGGCTCATCTCCATTGCAGCCGTAGCAGAGTTTAAACATACTGCTGAATTTGTATTCACATAATTAGCTATTTGTTTCTCAAATTTTTTTGTTTTTGGACCGGTCGTAATCCAACCGGATTTTAGGGTGTCAACAACTTCATCAATCTCCATTTGTGAGATATCAGGTGGTGAAAACTGAATATTCATCTTAACTCCTTTTTTAAAATTACTACGATCTCTTTAAAAATCTTCCCAAATAAACATTTACAGCTCTAACTCTAACTAATATGACCATGATAGCATACACTACGCAAGCAGAACCAACTACAGCACCAATTCTTAAGATTGGGCTTATTCCGGTTCTTAAAAGCGTTGAGTTTAAAAATATTACCACTGCTCCCATAACGATGGCCGATACCAAAACTTTTAAAAACTCAATTCCATAAGATGTAAAATTCATATCCGGAAGCTTTCTTTTAAGCTGTACAATTAGAATAAAAGTTGCAACGGTCATAGCTACAGAAGTCGCAAGTGCCAGCCCTCTGTGCTGCATATATCTAACGAGTATAAAGTTTAGTACTATATTTATAGCCACGGCTATAAAACCGTTGATCATAGGCGTTTTAGAGTCGTGTAAACTATAGTAAACCTTAGTAAACATCATCCTTAGACCCATTCCGGTTAAGCCCATGCTGTAAAAGAAAAACGCTCCTGCTGTAACCAAAGTGTCCTCATGAGTAAACATATTTCTTTCAAACATGACCTGAATTAAGTCTTTAGATAGAGTCATAATTCCAACAGTAGCAGGAACAGTAATCAAAAACACAGCTCCTATCCCATCGTCAATCAAATCGACAATTCTAGCGTTATCCTTCTTTTCAAATGCTTCTGAAAGTAGCGGGAACATTACCGTAGTAAATCCGGCTATAAAGATTGCAAGTATAGCATCATTTACCTTGGTAGCATTATCCATACCCGATATAACCCCGTCAGCAAGACCTGAAGCCAGGTTTCTATCAACAATGATATTTATCTGTTGTACTGCTTGTCCTATTGCCACAGGTATCACAAGTTCCATAGTTCTTGCCATGTATGGATCCTTTACATCAATTAAGGGTCTCCATCTGTAACCGGTTCTAAAAGTAGCAGGTACCTGTATTAAGAACTGTGACAGCGTAGCTATTATCGTAGTTACTACAAGTCCTTCAATGCTTAGCGGCATTAAGAACAAAAACACGAAAAAAGTTAAATTGTAAGGGATTCCCATAAATGCATACGGACCATAAACATTGAACGAATGCAAATACCCCGTTACAAGATTCTGCAAGGCTAGTGAAATGATAATCGGAATTCCAAGCCTAGTTAATTTAACTGCCAGATCAAACTTTTCCCCGTCAAACTTCGTAAACATTATCTTGATAAGCTGAGGGGCGAATATATATACTCCCGCCATAATTAGTAGCGATAGTACGATTACTATATTTGTAACATTATTGAAAAACTTAAACTTACCTCTGACTCCATGCCTCTCCTTAATCTGTGCAAGTGCGGGCACTAGAGCCGTAAGTACTGCAGCAGCGATTATTCCCATACTTATGGATGTTACCTGCACAGCTGCGTTGTAGGCATCCGTTTCAAGTCCCTGCCCAAACTTCCAGCCTATTACCATAACCCTAAAAGCGCCCATTGCTTTTGAGAGTATACCCGCAGCAGCTATCATAATCGAAGCTTTAGCAATATTCTTTTTATCCATACAAATCCTCCAATGTTTTGAAGAATAGTATAATACTCTTCTTAATTCAGATAGGTGTCTGACAACTCAGTTCTGAAGAAGACTAATATCCTATTTCTACCTCATCCACTCTATCTACATCCACTAGGTTCATAGCAATGGATTTAAACTTTTCAGCCCTATCGCTGACATAAAACTCAACCTCTCCGTCTTGATCCGATTGATTGAGAAGATCTCTTGAAATAAGCACTCGTTCAAGTTCGAGAGCTGTCTCACGAGCAGGATCAATTATCCTTATATCTTCCAGATAATCCTCTATTTGATTTCTTAGAACCGGGAAGTGAGTACAAGCAAGTATTAGAGCATCGATACCGTCATTTTTCAGCTCTTCTAAATACTTTTCAACTATGAGTTTCGAAATCTCCGTATCTGCCCAGCCTTCCTCGACGATTGAAACAAGCATCGGGCATGCCTTGGCATTAACGACGATCGATTTTTCAAGCGATGACAATCTTTTCTGATATGCTTGTGAATCTACTGTAGCTTTGGTAGCAATTAAACCAAGATTTTTAATCTCGCCTGCATTCATCACCGCTCTGACACCGGGATCTATAACGCCAATCACCGGTATATCTACATTTTTGGCAATATAATCATATGCAACAGCAGTGACGGTATTACATGCTATTACAAGTAGTTTTATATTTTTCTTCATTAAAAAGTCTACCGCTTGGAGTGAAAAATCCTTAATCTCCTCCTGTGGTCTCGGGCCATAAGGGACCCTTGCAGTATCTGCATAATATATAAGATTTTCCTTTGGAAGCAGCTTCTGGATCTCGCTTAGAACCGTGACTCCTCCAATCCCGGAGTCAAAAACTCCAATAGGTCTTGTGTCCATAATTTACCTCGTTTCAGTGCTAAATACTAAATCAAATTTATCTTTAAAATAGAAAAATGCATTTTCTAACTTATTCTCATCTTCAAAAATTCCAAAAACGGTAGGTCCGCTACCGCACATAAGTGATGTTTTAGCGCCTAGCCTATTCATTTCATATTTAATCTCGCCAATATCAGGCTGTAGAGCAATGGTTACTGATTCAAGCTCATTTTTTAGGAGTGGATATAATCTCTCATAATCCTCGTTATTGATAGTTCTGATTATATTATCAAAATCCACATAAAAATCCGGATTCTTTTTATAATTTTCGTAAACATACTTAGTACTTATTCCATAACCGGTATTTACAATAAGGATTTTATTATGTGCGAAACTGTTTAATTTGGAGAGTTCATCGCCTTTACCAACACCAAGAGCAGTTCCACCTAAAAAGAAAAAGGGAACATCCGCACCGATTTTTGATCCAATCTCCATCATCTCTTCTAATTCAAGATTCAGGTTCCAAAGTTCATTTAGTCCTTTGATCATGGTTGCAGCATTGGAGCTTCCACCGGCAAGGCCGGCAGCGATTGGTATGTTTTTTTCAATATGCACTCTAAGACCAGGCTCTCCGTGGTATAATTCTTTCATCATATCCCAAACGGTAAAGACGATATTATCCTCTTGTACAGGGAGCAGTTTATAATCACAGGTAATCTCTATCTGATCTCCTTTTTCCTGTCTAAGGTATATACCATCCCTTATATTTATTTCTTGAAAAATTGTATGTATATCATGGTATCCATCATTTCTTTTTCCTTTAATCTCAAGAGCCAAGTTTATCTTTGCAAATGAGTCAAGTATTAACTCCTTCATCCGTAACCTCCATCTGAATCTTTTTAAAAGTGTTTTTATAATCAAGAAATATAATTATAAGATTATCCAATTAATTATATCATAAAATTGATAAAAAGTTGAGATAAGAGCATAAATGCATGCAATAAAGAAACCGAAGGAGTTTGCCTTCGGTTTCTTTATGGGTTTATCTTAACAAATTTTCACTTCTACTGTTGATGTTAGAATATCAGAATATGAATAAGAAATAGTCCTTTCAACATCAAACTGATTGTTTATCCTAACGATAAAAATATTAGGATAGGCGTCAACTATAACACCTTCGTTCGTAACGATTCGTCTCCTGCCTTTATCGGCTCTAAGAATTACCTTCTTACCGATATTTTCTTGGACTTCTGTTTTAATATTGTCCAGGCTGTCTGTATGCTTCAAGTTATCACACCTTCCATAATGTAAATAAAATTTACCTAGTTAACATTATATTACAAAAAGGCGCAATAGTCAAGCAAAATTAAATATTATACAATAAGTTTAAATCATTGTCAACAATAATTTTACACAAAATTCAATTAGAATAATAATCTGGAAGCAATATTAAAATAAATGATTAAACAGCTAGCATCAACTATAGTGGTTATCAGCGGTGCAGCCATTATTGCAGGGTCTAATTTAAACTTTGCAGCTAGTATTGGAAGCATGCCTCCAACTACCATCGCAGACATTACCGTTAGCATCATCGTAGCCGAAACCACGATAGCTACATCAAAGCCCACCTTATTAATAACCACAACTCTTGCAAGGTTTACAACTGCAAGTATCGATCCAACAAGTAGTGCTACAAGAAATTCTTTTTTTAGAACTCTTCTCCAGTCCGACAGCGCTATCTCTCCGGTGGCCATACCACGAATCACAAGAGTTGAGGACTGATTTCCCGAGTTCCCCCCCGTACCCATCAGCATGGGAACAAAAGTATTAAGTATCATATATGCAGCAAGCACCTCTTCGAAAGAGTCTATTATACTTCCTGTAATCGTCGAAGTGACCATTAATATTAATAGCCAGGTAATCCTATGCTTGCTTAAAGATATAAAACTTGTATTCAGATATTTTTCTTCTGTAGGTGATATACCCGCCATCTTGTGAAAGTCTTCCGTGTCCTCTTCCTCAATTACATCGATGATATCGTCTACGGTTATAATTCCAACCATCCTTGTTTCTTCATCAACTACAGGCACAACGGTAAACCCGTATTTTATAAATAATTCTGAAACCTCTTCCTGGTCGTCAAGAGTATGAACGTATACTACGTCTTCTTCCATTATATCTCCGATTTTAGCATCCAAATCAGCCGTTAAAATCATCCTTAGCGAAACAAATCCCAGCAGTTTTCTCTGAGCATCTGTAACATAGCAAGTGTAGATAGTCACCTTGTCAACGCCATTTTTATTTATATAATCAAGCGCCTGTTTTACTGTGAGCCCTTGCTTTAAGACCACGTACTCTGTGGTCATTATAGTGCCGGCACTCTTTTCAGGATAGTTTAGTATTTGATTGATTGTCTCCCTGTTTTGAGGTGTGGTGTTTCTAAGTATTTTTTTTACAGCATTTGCAGGCATTTCCTCAATGAAATCAACCATATCATCCATATACATTTCATTGATAATTCTACTTACTTCAGAATCAGTTGAACTTTCAACAATTCTCATTTGAAACTCAGGTTCAAGCTCAGTAAATACCATTGCAGCCTGATCCTTGCTAAGTAGCCTAAATATTATTAAAGAGTCTGTAGAGTCAAGCTGGTGAATTAAGTCCGCAATATCTACGTCCAGCATTTCAGTCAGCCTTTTTTTTAATAGAACATAACTCCTATCCCTTATAAGTTCCAGAATTTCATCTATTTCTATCATTAAATCACCCCAATACAACAGTGCATTATAAAATCTTATACAACATCTAATTTTATCATATTTCACTACAATTAAAAAGACATGATTATATTATATGATAGTGGGTATCAATACACATAAGACATTATGAAAAATAGGAGTGATTAAGTGATTATAGATTTATCAAATAACGCTAAAAACATCTTGGAACAAAGCATAGAGGATAAAGACAGTAAATTTTTAGCAATTAAAATGGTGAAATACGACTGCAATGGTGCAGTCTTGTCAATGTCATTGACATCAAATAACGATGGACTGGAGATTTTCGAACAAGATGGTTTTAAATTTTTAATGAGTGATGAAGAAGCTGAAATGTTCGACAGAATATCAGTAGATTATGAATCAGAAGGATTGAGTCAAGGCTTTATAGTAAATCCGGTTGAAACGAAGTTAGACGCTTGTTTTCCATCCGAACTGGAAGATGTTGAATAAACCCGAGTAAAATAGTATAATATGAATATCATCACCTAAGGAGGTACAAAATGAAAGTAACAAAAGATATGATTATTGCTGATATTGTCAGAGATGTGCCAGGAGCGATAGACGTATTATTCGCTGCAGGTCTAGGTTGTGTAGGTTGTCCGGCAAGCCAAATGGAAACATTGGAAGAAGCTGCACAAGTTCATAATCTTAACCTAGACGAGCTAATCAAAAACTTAAACGCAAACTTAGCATAAAAAAATTAGAACCGGAGCATTTGCTCCGGTCTATTTTTTTATAGTTTTAATAATTGATCAAGTTTAGCTTGGTCAAAACCAACAACTTCTTGGCCTTCTATTATAGTAACAGGAACACCCATATGTCCCATATTCATGAGTTCTTTTCTAGCTTCCATATCCTTGGTAATATTTCTTTCAGTAAACTCTACGTTTTTTTCTTTTAAGTAGTCCTTTAGATACGTACAGTATGGACAGGTGTCACTTGAATAAACAATAATTTCAGACATTACTAATTCCCCTTTCATAAAAAAATTTCTCATGTGTATTATACCCATAAAAAAGAGTAATTAACATAAAGGTTATAAAAG
>JAEZWM010000021.1 GCA_023443025.1 Bacillota bacterium | reverse complement strand
TGAAGTATTTGTTTGCCTGAAAAGCTTTTGTTAATATCCACAAACTCAAGCTTCATTTTACACCTCCAATAAATCTCTTGCGATTTCCAATAACTCCTCCAAATTAATCATATGATTATATGAAGTTATAATATATTGATGATTTTCATATATAAAGTTTATAACATTGTATCTTTTAGTATACATAATAAGAGTATCTCCGATATATTCGTGATAATCTTCCCATGTGTTAGGTACATAACGAGTATCGTCCGGAGTTAGTATCTTTATAGAAAACATCGGTATATCGTTCTTGCTATAGTTAATATTAATTATATTTAATTCAGACGCTTCTCCTTCATATTTTGAATAACTATAGCTCTCTTCGTATCCTTGGCTGTTCTTGTAAAACAGTAGATTCTTACCATATTTAAGAATAATATCGTCCTTGGATACCATCATCTCATCAATTGATGTATCCTTTTCAGCATTTTTAGGAATAGATGTATCAAACAATGATTCATCAAACTCAACTTTGTCACTGTATTCCAAAACTTCGACCTCAAATACTAAACCGTCATCTCCATTTAAGGATCGAATGCTTTTTATTATTTGATATGTCTTTTTATCAATCCATAACTCCAGTGTTTCTTCATCTTTCTTTTCTTGATTATTATTGGTAAATATAACATGAAGAGCTTTTCTTCCGGCAATCTTTTCACTCCCGATAATCTCCATATCATAATCAATAGTAAGATCGTCCAGTTCAGCCATAAATGTATCTTGAGACTTTTTTAAAACAATATTATCAACTTCACCTTTACTTTGGTGATTGGAATACTTAATATTCCCACCTTTATCTTCTGTAATTACAAGTGTATCGCCATTATTATATATTATCGATACTAATTCGCTTCCATCATGGATTGATTGTCTCCATTTATTATCTTTACCTTCAATTGAAGTCCATTCTTGATTTATTATTTCTAAACTGATTTCCCCTGAATTTCGTACTGTAGTTTTCTTTTTGGTATAGTATTTAACCGTACTCTCTTCAGGATTTACCACGGTATCAATAATTTCGGATGATATTAAGGTGTTGGTCAATCTGCATGAAGACATTACTATAACTAGTAGGCTAATTAAAGATATTTTAAGAAATTTCATTGTTATCTGCTCTCCTAATTTCAATGATTATTGTTAAATTATCATCCTCGGAGTAAAAATCAACCATCTCACCATGTTTATCTACAATAAGCACTACTATTGACAGTCCTAAGCCTATTCCTCCTCTTTCCTTTCCTCTAGATTCATCAAGTTTATAGAAAGGATAAGATATCTTCTTAAGCTGTTCAGCACTTAATTTTGCCGTTTCATTTCTAACTACTATTAACATCTTATCTTTAAGATCACTATGCTTTTCTTTGATTTCATCTTCTAAATAATCCGGAAGTCCATATTCCTCGGAGTAAACCCCTAGGTTAATTACACCACCCGGTTTGCAGTATTTAATTGCATTGATTACTAGATTACCGATAACCCTATCCATCTGGTTTACATCCATTAGGTAATCACCCTCTATTTTTGCTTCTATCAAAGGTGTTAGACCTTCAGATTCTATAAGATCGCTGTATCCAAAAAATAGGGTTTCTATAGCTTCTCTTCCGTCTACATTTGCAATTTCTATTTCACCACCGGATTGCAGGAGGTTGTAGTTCATAAGATTGTCCAGCATACCACTCATCAAGTCACATTTTTCAATTACTCCATCAAGCCTATCCGGCCTGCATTCTCCCGTAGCTCTAATTAGCTCGACATTTGTCCTAATAGCAGTCAATGGTGTCTTTAAGTCATGAGATATTGCCATTACCATATAATCTCTTTCTGCTTGCTCATTCCTAATCTGATAGGATTTATCTCTTATGTCATCTCTCATTCGGTTAAAATTTGTAATAAGAGCCCCTATCTCATCGTCATCACGACTTTTTATCTTAACATATCTATCAGCTGCAAATTCATTCATCGCAAATACGAGTTTCTGAATAGGCTTATTTATCCTGTTTTCAGTAAATCTATTGGCAAATACAAATAAAAATACTAGCGACCCCAAGAATACTAATAATCCAGTAAGTATTATACTATTTATTCTATTTACAAATTCTACTCTATGAATATTGATGGAATAAACCCCTATGATGGAATCGTCCTCAAGTACAGGTCTTTTAATGCTATCGTTGTTGATATCGTACTTTCTCTCATAGAGTCCGGTTAGTAGTTTGTCCTTTGGTTCACTGGTATTGAGTTCATTAAGGTTTTCGACATCGGATTTATAAATAACTCTACCTTCATAATTATAAAGGGCAATATCTACCAGTTTTTCATCTTCAGCTTCGATTATATTTGCATAATCATGTTCACCTTTATATAGCTCCGGATTATCCAATATTTTACTATATTTTTGTATCAAAAAAGAGTTTGTTACATAATCTCTTACCTTGGCTTCTTCATTTGTTCTTATAATCATTAAACTTGAGATTAGGGCAATTATAATCGGTATAAGTATAACAACGACATACGACCCCATAACTCTTTGCTTAATCCTCATTTTCTAACTCCAATAAATTTGTATCCCTTGCCCCAAATTGTTTCTATATAAGAAGGTTCTTTTAAATCCTCTTTTAGTTTTTCTCTAATCGATTTTATATGAACAGTAATCGTATTATTACCCTCAAGCTCTTTTTCAGCCCATATAATTTCGTAGATATCTTTTTTAGAAAGTGTTTTATCATCGTTTTTAATCAAAAGCGATAATATTTCTGCTTCCCTTGAAGTAAATAAGATTTTTTTATCATTCAAATAGAACTCGTTTGTTCTAGGATTATATGATAGCCCACCTATAAAGTCCGTTCTTTTATTTTCAACATCGACTATTCTCTCAGCTTTTTTTAAATGGTATTCAATTCTTGTCTTTAACTCAGTCAAACTAAATGGTTTAGTGATATAATCATCTGCTCCCAGCTCGAATCCTTTAACTTTATCTGATACTGCAATTTTTGCACTAATTATTATAACCGGAACTGATGACTTTAACCTAAATCTCTCTAAAAATCCATAGCCGTCCAAGTCCGGCATCATCAAATCTAAAAGCACCAAACTCACATCATGTAGCTCTGCATCTTCCAGTGCTTCGTAACCTGTGGATGACCAAATCGTCCTGTATCCATGATTTTCTAAATACTCCTTTACCGGAGCAGCAATCTGATAATCATCCTCTACTATTAAAATGGTTTTCATTTTATCACCCTTTATTAAATCTACAAATTTCATCTCTGATTAATATTATATTATTTAGTTTAATAAATTACTAATTCTTTATCTAAACTTTATAAGTTTAGTATTTATTATTAGAATTAGAAACAGAAAATTATTTTATGATATAATGAAATCCAAATGGAGGTACACCTATGTCTAGATTTACAAAATTTAAATTAGAATTAACTAAATTTACAAAATCATTACCGAGCCTTATGAAATATCAGATATTGACTTCCCTGCTTATTTTCGGTATTGTTGTCCCTGTATTCTGGACACTTACTAGTTTATTAATTGAAAAACAAGGCTATATCGCACTAAGCAATAGTCTTATATTTAAATTTTTAATCACACCATATGGATTAGTGTTTTTACTTATGATCTTTCTTATATTAATACTGGGGATTTTACTTGAGATTTTTGGATTTATAACTATAAGTGCCAGAGGCATTCAGATGCAGGCTGAAACCTCCTTCTGGTCCTTGGTAAAATATAACTTTAAGTACCTACGTAAATTTTTTACTCCCAGCGGTATTTTATTACTTCTATATCTTGTACTTTTAGTTCCTCTTACAGGTGCCGGACTTTCATTGAGTTTTTTAACCAATGTTAAAATCCCCGCATTTATTAGATCCTGGATCTTTAGCAATAAAACCTATTCTATAATCTATGTAGCTGTAGTGGTTGTCATGTTTTTGATAGCCATCAGGTGGCTATTTACTTTTCATTTTATGTCTATAGCAGGATTTAACGTAAGAAAAAGCATGAAAGAAAGCAGTAAGTTAATTAGAAAGTATCCTTTTAGGATTATATGGCGTTTCATACTCTTAACCCTTGCTCTTGTATCAATAGTAATGTTTGCAATAATCATTTGGATGATTCTCGTTGCAGGGTTAATAAAATACATTGGTATTACAACAAATCTAGGGCGTATACTGTCAATGGCCATGATATTTGTTCAAAACGTCATCATGAGTTTAGGATACCTGGTGCTCATACCAGCTCAGATGTATGCACTTACAGATCTTTTTTATAAACTAATAGCAAAGGATGAAAAATTAAGCTATCTTAGCGAAGTATACCCACCCTTACCTCCAAAAACTAAGCTGTCATTTATAGATAAAGTGTTAGCCAGGAGAAAAACCTTAGCTGTATTATTTGTTATTGTACTGCTTCTTTTCTCAATACCATCGGGGATTTTCTTTCATGAAATCTTTACAAATAAATCAGCTATACAAATCATTGCACATAGAGCCGGAGGAGTGCACGCAGCAGAAAATACAATTAGAGGTCTTAATCTAGCTATAGAAAAGAAAGCTGACTGGACTGAAATAGATGTACAAAGAACAGCTGATGGTCAATACATCTTAAACCATGACAATACATTTAAAAGACTTACTGGGGATAATCGAAAATCATCTGAAATGACTTATGAAGAAATAAGTAAGCTAGGCGTTAGAAATCTAAACAATCCGGCATCAGGACCTGAAAAAGTTCCCAAGTTAGAAGAAGTACTCGATGTTGCTAAAGATAAAATCGGACTTTTTATAGAGCTTAAAGGCGAAACAGCAGATATAGTGATGGTAGACGATGTAGTTAAGATGATAAAGGATAAGAATATGATAAACCAAACCGTTATCGTATGTTTCGACTATAATCTTATAAGCTATATAGAAGACAAGTACCCGGAAATCTACTCGGGATACATCTATTATTTAGCTCTTGGTGAAATAGGTAATTTCAAAAGTGATGTGCTTATCATTGAAGAGGACGTAGCAACCGAAAAAACTATAATAGACATACAAACTGCCGGTAAAATGGCGGTTGTATGGACCGTTAACTCAGCAGATGCTATAAACCAATTTATTAAATACAATGCAGACGCAATAATCACAGACCAGATTGATGTGTCAAAACGAGTTGTCGAGGAATATAATAATAGAAGTGATAGAGATATAATTAGTGAAATGCTTTTATTTCCTAAGTAATAATTAGTACATTTAAAAGGGTCATTGTTTAAACTACTCTACAATGACCCGATTTTTATAAATTTTTTATCTTCAGTGTAACAGATGCTCCATCTTCATGATTCTCTATTATTATTCCACCACCATGATTTATCGCCACTTTTTCAGCCAGATAAAGACCCAATCCATGCTTACCGGACCTTTCTGTATTGCCGGTATAAAACTCATCCTTTGCATACTTAAGTGCTTCTTTAGAAAAACCTGCTCCATTATCTTTAACAATAAATTCTAGATAATCTTGTTCCGCTCTTATTTCTAATGAAACATACTCTTTTTCAGTCGAATGTTCAACAGCATTGTCTATTATATTTGACAATGCTCTAAAAATCTGTTGTTTTTCACCAATAATAGTTTTCGGTATATTGGACTTTATTATTTTGAAACTTAGATTCTTAGTCTTACATAAACCTTCTGCAACATGCTCCACTTCAGCAATAAATTCATCTAAATCAAACTCACTATGAGTGCTTTGATTATCATTTGACCTTCCCGTTTCTAAAAGTAGTTCTACATAATCTTCTATCTTTTCTGTACTACTTTTAATGTATTCCAATAGTTCCATTTCATAATTAGAAAGTTCTGATTCCAGTAGTAGTTCACTATTTCCTTTTATTATGGTTAGTGGAGTTCTGATGTCGTGAGCAATAGAGCTAACCTGCTGCCTTTTACTGTGCTCAAGGCTCCACTGTTCTTTAAGCGAAGAAGCTAGATTTGTCTTCAGATTATCAACGGAAACGAGTACATCATTGATCTCCTTTACATTGCTTTCTTCTACTTTAAAGTCCAGTTCTCCATCACGAATGTACTCCGTTGCCTCAACAAGTGGGGCTAATTCCATCTTTAATCGCCTACTGAAACTGTATGCTAAATAAAGAGCAAGTATGATTGTTAAAATTACAGGCAATCCTAATATGATAATTTCAAGATTAGGAAGTATATTATGCAGTTTTGAGTCTGCAAAATGTGCTTTTACATCATAACTAATGACAAGAATAGTACCATCGGGTCTTGTGATTTTAAAATATTTATTTTCATGTAAAATTTCTCCAGAAGCTAAGCTACCTATTACCTCATTCTCTTTCTTTTCATTCATATTCCCTTCTAGCTTTTTATTATTAGCATCAAGAAGTAAATAGGAAGCAGTATGAGGTATTATACTTTCATCGAACTTCTCACTATTTGAAAGAGTCTCACTAATTCTCTCAATTTCTTTTTCAGTATAATTTGCAGGAAGGATATAACCTGTATTAAGTGCTTGATTAAAAAGAATTAATATAACACCTGAAAAAGCAATTACAAAGATACAAAATAGTAATAGATATTTTAAAAATAAAATATTTAGAGCTGTCTTTCTTTTATCCCTTATCTCCATATATATCCTACTCCCCATACCGTTTCTATTGGACTTTCAATGTATGGTGCAAACTTACTGCGAATATTTTTTACGTGGACCCTTATAGCAGAAATATCACTCTCTGAGTCAAATCCAAATACTTCTTCTAAAATATGCTCCAGTGAGAACACTTGGCCTCTATGCCTAGCTAAAAGCTCACAGATTTCATATTCACCTTTAGTTAGTGTTAACTTTGTGTTTTTTACATTAATTGTCTTCTCCAGTAGATTGAATTCTATTTCTCCAACTGTTAAACTTTGCTTTCTTTCTCTAGTCTCTCTTCTTAAATGAGCATTTACTCTAGCTCTTAATTCAGAAATACTGAATGGCTTTTTTATATAGTCATCTGCACCAAGAGCCAAACCTTCTACAACGTCATTTTCAGTGCTTTTCGCTGTTAAAAAAAGTATCGGACAATCTACACATTGTCTAATTTCTTTGCAAAAGCTAAAACCATCTATTCCGGGCATCATAACATCAAGTAATATCAAGTCTACCGACTGAAAGTCAGTGGGATCAAGATTCATAGCACTCTCCTTTGATGTTACAGTATGCCCGTCTTTTATTAATGTATTTTCTATTAATTTTCTTATGCCTGTATCGTCATCAATAATAAATATATGTGCCATATAATACTCCTTTAAACTATTACTACTATTCTATCACTAAGAGTCAATACTTTCTCGTCCTTCCCATTTATTTGCCCATAAAATAAATACAGCAGTTAAAATCATACAGATTATTAGCAGAAATATAATTCCAATTTTATTGCTAATTAAACTTAATATAGATACGCCATAAAACTTACTCTGTAAATATAAACTACCCGATCTAGCTAAGATCCCCCATGGTAAGACCATCCATAATCCATCACCAAGGCCTGTTAAGAGCAGTGCAGAAAATAGACTTCCAAAAATTCCTAGTATGGTACCTGCACTTTTCCCAAATGCAAAGGCTACTAGATAATGAATTATATAAATTGGCAGTGTTGCAATAAAAACCATTAAAGCCACCATAAAGTAATCAAATATAGACACTAAGTCACTTCCTATAAATCTAAACAAAATCCCAAATCCAATGACAGCAATCATCGCTGAGAATAAGCCATATAAAAGAATTATTGCTAGTTTAGATAGATGTGTCTTAATTTTAGAATTTGTATATAATACAGGATAAAAGGCTCCTGCCTGTTCTTCTTGTTCTGCAGCAATCACGGTAATGATACCAATTATAAGTGGAAAAGAAATAGATATAATCTGAATATACCCGTTTATCTTTTCAATCTCCTCCCATGTGGAGACTCTGTAGTATAGTATGAAAACATTAGCAACTAGAATTGGCAGAATCAAGTGTAACCAAAATAACAACGAGTGGTTTAGTTTATAAACTTCAGATTTCATTTTATTCATAAGCATCTACACCTCCGAATTCTCATACCATAATCCGCTAAACACAGCTAAAACAAGAAAGAGCACTACACTTATTACAAGGCCAATTGGTACAACAGATGCATCTGTCAAATACGAACCTGCCTCAACCGGTAATCCATTAGGTTGAACCCCTATGATAGGACACATAATTCTTAGTGGTATCGCAAAAGGTAACCACCAGTACTTAGTAGTCGAAAACACTATAGGAATTCCTATATTTAAAAACATGCTTATAATAAAAGTTAAGTTTGCTCCGGTTTTTTCAGTTACCCACATCCAAAGAGGTATCTGCCAAACAAAGCTAATAAATAGTGAGAAACTTGTAAGAATATCCCTTTTTAAATGTACATCTACACCTATTACATAACCGGTTATGGTTAAAAAAACAAAAAATACAGTGATACACATAAATAAATAGTAAGAATAAAGCAGTATTTGAGCATACCATAATTTCTTTTTATTGATACTCACCATAGTTAAACCATGTCTGTTATTCATCTTTTCATTAGAGACTGAAAAGCAAACAAATATAGTTATGCAAGCCGGTAGCATCATAGTACTCCACCAATTATATGCTCCATTACGTAGATTAGGACTATTCATTAAAACCAATGCCAATAACACTGTAATTATGGGAACAATCCATAATAATTTAACTCTAAACTTTCCCTTTTGTTTTAGTCTTTCAGACAATAGATAATTAGTCATTTCGATCACCGGCACTTCTTACAATTTCCATAAATAATTCTTCCAAGTTTCCAGATTCATCTATTTCCTCTTCATACCAAAGCTTTCCATTCGCAATTATGCCTATATGGTCCGCTATATGCTGCACTTCAGATAGTATGTGACTCGATAGAATAACTGTTATCCCACGGCTTGGAAATGATTTTATCAACTCTCTAAGTTCTTTTATGCCAATCGGATCAAGACCATTGGTAGGTTCATCCAGTATTAAAAGCTCCGGACTATTTAATAGTGCTATAGCAATACCGAGCCTCTGCTTCATTCCCATCGAAAACTGTCCCGCCTTTTTCTTCTCGGTATTTTCAAGGTCTACAATTTCAAGCACTTCACCTATCCTGGTATCAGGTAGACCATAAAGCAGTGTTCTAACTTTAAGATTTTCAAAGGCAGTAAGATTCTCATAAAGTGGAGGCGACTCAATCAGTGCACCCATGTGCACTAAATCGCTCCTCTGCCATTCGTTCCCTCTGAATTTAATACTTCCTGAAGTTGGCTTGATCATCCCAACAATCATCTTCAAAAGCGTTGATTTCCCGGCACCATTCGGTCCAAGCAATCCATAAACCGAATTATCTTTAACAGAAATTGAAACATCAACAACCAGTTGTTTTTTATATGCTTTAGAAAGTTTTTCTGTACATAGTATATTATTCATTGTGTCCTCCTTGCTTTTCTTATAAGTATCATACCTGGTATTTATAAAGATTTTATAAGTATTTTAAACTGTTTATAAATTATATTGTCAAGTGGACATTTCCATACATACAGAAAAACGCAGTTATTATGAAAATAACTGCGTTTTATTATTTGATTATATTAAACTATATAGGCTCAAATAAGCTTTATTAATTGTTCTTTACTACATATTTGTTAATTGTAATAATGTATCATAATCATCTTTGGTATTTAAATTAATATAATGATCTCCAACTTCAAATGTTTTTACATTTTTTTCTTCCTCAATTATTATTTTGAGAAAGTCAACAAGTTCTTTTTCACCTCTTTTGGAATTTAAAGGTGTTTTCTCAATATAATCTAGTGTTTCCTTTTTAAGTAGTATATTTCCCGTTCCCATTATTGAATTAAATGGCTCTTTTGGCTTTTCGATAAGATCTATAACCTCTCCCTGATTATCAAGTTTTAAAGTATATGTCTTTCGGACTAAGTCTTTATCTTTTCCATTAAAGACGCCTAAAAATGCACTGTATTGATTTCTTTTGAAATCAGTAATAGCTTTAGAATAGCAATTATTAATTACTACTTCATCACCTAGAAGTAGAAAACAATCATCGCCTAAAATTGAGTACTTAGCTGATTCTAGTGCATCTATTAAACCTTTTTGTTCTCTTTGTATGCAATAACTAATTCGTTTTCCATTACATTCATTACCAATATCCATCATAACATCTGTAGATAAGTGGCCAACTACTATAATTATTTCTTTAATTACATCAATATTGCTAATATTAGTAACATTTCTCTTTAAAATTGATTGCCCGTTGACTTTTAATAAGCATTTATTCCCACCATTTGTAACATTTGATATTCTACTTCCACGGCCTGCCGCAAGTATTATAGCTTTCATAGAAACCTCCTATCTTATATCTAATTTCTTATGTCATTAAGCATAGAATAAAATCTATGCAATTGAGCGAATTCAGGATTTCTTAACTTCTCTAGCTCTTTCATCTTTTTCGCATTATGTTTTTGTATCTCTCTAAATCTTCTTTTTTTATTTTGATTTATTTCATTAAATCCCCATAGACGTGAATTAGATGTCATTTCAGCTTTCCTATCTCCTAAAAATTCTTTCTTATTGTATGAACATAATAGATTATAATTTAAAATATTTTTCTTAATTTCAATTCCATATTTTTCCGGATACATTCCTAATAAGCTATTTGGTATTAAGAAAAACTCATTTAACCAAAAATTATTTATTACATCTTTATGTTTTGATATATAATTGTAAGTGTTTCTATATTCTTTCTCCCTTTCATACGGTAATCCGATTATAACTTCAATGTCAGCACTAATACCAACTTCTGAACACCATTTTAATACTCTACTTAACTCGTCAAGATCTAATTTTTTATCTATGAATTTAAGCATATTATTATCGCCTGATTCAAAACCGAAAATAAGTTTTCTGCATCCACATTCATACAGAAGCTGAAGTTTTTCTTTTGTCATTCCATTAACTCGTCCACAATCAGACCAGTAAATTTCCAGGTTGCGTTTCGATAATTCACTTTTAAATTCAAGTATAAAATTTTTATTGGATGGGAAGTAGTTGTTTAAAAAATAAAAATACTTGCTATTATAAGTTTTACTCAAATGTTCAAGGTGATCAACAACTCGTATTACATCGCCAACTATAATATTGCCTCTTTCTTTAGCAGACTGAGTACAAAAAGCACATTTGTAATTGCAATTATAATTGAAAATATATGGAATAAAAGGAGCTCTACGAAATGAATTATCATTAATTCTATTTTCAAAAATAACTTCGGAAACTGTGGAAGGCAAAGAATATAATAGCTTTTCATTTTCGAGTTGGTTATCGGTCAGAGGGATGCTATATTTTCCCAAATCAATATTCGTCCAATCCGGACATATTATATTTGGAGTTGCCTCTTTATTTGCTATTATCTCTCCTTCTGTTATTGTCAAAAGTCCGGGAATTTTACTTTTTTCAAAATACATACCTTCTAAGATATTATAAATTGTCTTTTCTCCAGGACCCCTAAGTATGTAGTCTATATTTTTTATTGCTGACGTTAAAATATCTTTATAAAACTCTTTATATATATACATGTAATCCACATTATTTCCACCAAGTATTATAGTTGCATTGGTTCTTTTCTTAAGATATTTTGCAATTATTAACCCTTGGTGAATTTGAAAAAGAGAAAAATCAGCACCAATTGAAATACCATAAAAATTTGAATCATAAGTAAGGTCTTCCAAGAAAATTTCGGCTAATCTATCCATTTCGAGGTCGTTATTTCCTTCCAGATATTCAATAACTCTTTTTCCTTCATAAATATTGGAAATCAATTCTAACTGATCGAGAGTAATTTCTTTCTCAATTTTTTTCTCGTTAATATCATGGATTTTGGTTTTTATATTTTTATCCTTTAGATATCCCCCAATTACTCCTATCGCTAAAGACAGAGGAACAAAATTTTTATGTTTTAGTATAGAGTTTTCATCCCCAACGATTATCATTTGAAAATTTTTATTCATTTGTTCTACCTTTCATAAATCTTTTTTATAATAGTATCCGGAGAATCCAAAAGTGCCAGTTCTCTTTTATATAGTTTTAACTTTGTATAATGTTTGTCATCTTCGTTAGATAACAATTCTTCAATTTTTTTAATGGAAGCATTAATATCAAAAATCTTTAAAGACTCTACTAAATTAAAGTATGGATTGTCTTCTACTAGTGGTTCTAAAAAATCATACCATCCAACCGGAAACATCCTAAACTTATACGCATAAAAGTCTTCAGATAAACTAGTAAAACCGGAATGAATGAAATTAACACATTTAACTCCCGATAGAACCATACGAGCCATCGAGGTAGAAATAAAATTCCTATTAATATATAAATCTGTTATGCTGACAATACTGTCAAAATCATCGGGAGGAAGAGTTTCAAAATAAAATATATTATGCTGCCCATAAATTTTTTCTTTCTCTCCAATGCAAATAATTTGATACTTTTCCTTTAGATATGAAATAATAATGGATAGATTCCTCTCTACTATTGAGATAAATCTATTTACTTTATCTTCTTTAATTATTTTCGATTGCCAAGACGCTCTAGTTACTAATATAGTTTTTTTATTACTATCTAAATTAAATTTCTTTAATATTTTAGTCTTTTCTACATCTGACCTGCTAATCTCTTTATTAATTAGACAGTATCCAAATTCGTTCTTCCCCACTTTCTTAGGGTCTACTAGTGGGCAAGGCAGTATCCGGTCGCCGTACCAATCAATGTTTAAAACTTTTGGTATACTGCTTTCTATTCCATATGCATCCATCCTAAGTCTTTTTTGTTTCCAATTATATATATCAAAAGTTGCTACTTTAGCTCCAAGTATATCTAAATCCTCTCTTGTTATTCCATAGTGTTTATGTGAAAAATGATAGTTAAGAAAATCAGATAATATTACTATTGCCGGTTTAAAGCTGTATGAAATTTCATGGAAAATAAGCTGATTTAGTTTTCTTGAATTTGGGATTAATGTGAAAGTAGGAAAAATAGAACTCGATTTTTTATACAATGAAGGTGGTAAGCAAAAAGCAACTTCATGTCCGCTATTTTTCAGTCTTAAAGCAAATTCTTTAGCTATCGTAAACTCTCCCATAGCCCAAAAAGATGTAACTAAAAATAATACTCTCATTGTGCAGTAACTTTATGGGTGAATTCATCCCATCCGACTTTTTCAATGTATTCTTTATATATTCCACCACAAAGTCGACTGTTTTCGTAAGCACATCCCTTACATACTTCACCTACAACTTTAGTGCTTCCTGCCATAAAGTCGGCATAAGAATTTAAAATAAAGTTATGGTATAGTAATTTATAATCTACAGTATACCAATCGACAATATAATTTTCGTATCCGGAGATTAAACATGGCGGAAACCCTTCTATTGTAACATGCGCACCTAATGAGCTTGTATAGTCTATACTTTCTTTTACAAGCTTTGAAATATCTGTGTAACTTGGAACAACGTCTTCGAAATTCTTATAAGCTCTACCCGCTGGATGTATAGCAGATATGTTAATGTGATCTACTTCTAAATCTTTTATCAAATATTCAAATATATTATTTAGTATATTTAAATTGTTTTTATATATCACGGTGTTTGTACGTACTTTAGCTCCAACTTTTTTTGCGTTTTTAATCCCTTGAACTATATTAGTAAGCCATGTTTTATCAACGTCTGCTAAGTCAGCTACCTCTTCTTTGTCAATATGATGAAAAGATATAACAAAAGTCTTCACATTTAAATCATATAATTGCTTTGTAAATTCATAGTCTGATAAGTTCTTTCCATTGGTCTGTAGGGAAACCTCAGGATAATTTAACTTTTTTATTAGCTCCAAAATCTCAATGAATTCAGGAATTAATGTAGCTTCACCTCCATGAATATTTACTACTTCATATCCACGATTTTGATTTTCTTCTAAAAACCTTTTAATAATTTTGAGGTTTACAGATTCTTTTCTTTCTTGATAGGAATCTACAACACAAAATTTACATGACTGATTGCATTGATCTGTCAAATGTATACTAATCCCTTTCATTTCTATCCTCCAATCTTTCCATACGTATAATCCGCTGTTTGACCATTTCTCTGCTATCTCTTGGAATTACAACTTCATACATAGTTCCCTTAATAATGTCTTGATCATTATTATCTATAACTATATGACCTTGATATATAGATTCATTTTTGTTTTCTTTTGTTCTGTCGTAAGAAAAAGAAATCAAAGAAGCTTCTGATCTATACTCATAAACACAGTATTCATTAGTTTTTGCTAAAAATTCCAAAAAAAATTTATTTTGTTCAAACGACGCTTTCCCAGTGCCATTAGAAATATCCATGTCGACTTCATTGAAAGAAAAGTCTTTTATAAGTTTAGGTTCAAAAATTTCCAGCTGATGAGAATTTATAAATGATGTAAATGAATCTAGGCCAATAATGTCGTATACCTGCATCATAAGAAGATATACGCTTGGTAGTTTGGGTAGATTTTTGAAAGAATCATTTATACTCTCTATAGGCTGGCTTTCTTTGCCTAATTTAATCAATTTTTTTCTACTCTCATCATCTTTTAATGAATATAAAACATGATAAAAAGTAAAGTCTTTAGCGAAACTCCATTCAATATCTTTTTGATTTGATGAGAACTTTGTTCTATTCAGTTTATACCTACAAAAAGCTATATTATCATGCGGCCTATCAATAACTTCCCTGGTAAATCTACTTTGTAAATATGTCCTTTTATTTTCACCATTTTGATTAAAGAAAATATTCTCCATACTGATAAGAAAGTTTCTTTTATCTTTCAATTGAGAAATCTCATCCATTAATATCTTTTCTCCATTTCTTCAAATATATTATCCAATACCTCTTCCGGTTCCGGTATCATTTCCTTTTTTTCTTTATACTCCTGTATTTTTTCTTTCCTTGAGTTTCCCGAGTTGAGTATATCAAGTAAAACCCTAGAAACTTCAGCTGTTTTAAAAGTTTGCAGTCTATAAAAAGTATCCATGTATATATTATTCTTCATAACCGGTTTAAGAAAATAATACCAACCAAACATAGAAGCGGTAAAAGGATACACAATGCCTATATGGTTAGCTATCTTTTGATACCAGAGCGGTTTTTCTTTTAGTTTTGTCTTAAATTTATTAAAATCTAAGATTTTATCATTGTTTAAAACAACAGAAGGAACACCAAACTCTATGGCTTTAGTTAAAGTTATAGAAACCAGATTATAAGTTATATAAAGATCTGAAGCAGCCAAAAGAGATTCGAACTCTTCAATTGGTAAGCCTGAAAAGTAAGTGTATCTGACGTTTTCATTTTGAGCTTTTAAAAAGTTCCATTTGTTTGCACCGACATGGATTAGATGAATCTTAAGATTCGTATCTTTCAAGTATCCATAGATAATCGGTAACAATGAATCCATAAGAAATCTGTGATTTACAAAAGAATATGCTCCATTAAGCTCCCAATCAGAAAGAGTAAAGAAAACTAACTTTTCATCTTTCACTGCATGTTTTTCTCTTGTAGTCATTATATTTTTTATACAATTTTCATTTTCAGGTAAGACTTGGTAAAAATGCTCTTTTGGATTTCTCTTCTGATCACTTGGCATAGATAGAGGACAATTTCTTAGTATAAAACCCATTCTATCTATTAGGTTTGGGAGTTTCTTCACAATAAGTCCATAGTAGTCTATTTTAAAATCACTAGACAAATAATTATACTCATCTATAGAGGCTAGTGGTATATTAAGATTGATCATGAAGTCGATGTCTATCCCTGTCCATTTTTGTGCGTATTCAAAAGTGTAAACATCAAAAAATATAATCAATTCATATTTATTATTTTCAAATATCTTTTTGACAATTTCTCTATTTTCTTTCCAAGAATTTTCATCGGTAAGAAAATACTTTTTTCCTTTTTTATAGGTTTCTATCAATCCTAATCGCTTTCTAGGTATAAGTATATCTAATCTATATTTTTCCTCATTAATGTTTCTTGTGAATTCATTCGCTATAATAAGCTCACCTGTCGATAATTCCCCTAGTGCTATAAGTAATATATTTCTCATAATATTAAAAATACCCTTTAGAAATTTCATCTAATATTTTAATAATTCGGTCTTCAGGACTTCTTATTAATATATTCTTGTACTCCTCAATGTATTGATAAAAAAACTCCTTTAAAACCGTAATTTTCCCTTTATATCTAGAAGGAATATTTTTTAAAGTAATATAAGCTTTATCATAGTCCCCTATATTAAAATACGAAAATGACAATAGAATATCCATTACTAAAAAATATGACGGGTAATTCCCATCGTTTTGTATGTCTATAAGATATTCAATCTGTTTAATTTGTTCTTCATCTTCAAAGTTCATGAATGATCTGATTCTATATTTTAAAACCTGCAAAATCCAGTATTCAGGATGTTCGTACAGCAGTTCGTCAATTGTATCAACTACATGAATAGAAACTTTAAATAAGGTATTTGTATCATTAACATCCAGATGTTCATCAACTTGAAACCAGAAATAAAAACAATATGCACAAATTTTTTCTAAATTATTTGGATCCTTTTGGATAGCATTTTTAAAATGCTCTTCAACTTCCGGATCCATACCTTTTACTTTTGCTAAAAATGAAGCTCCTCTTATTGCTTCTTCTACACTGTCGTCTATTATACAGAATTTTTTAATTTTACTATTCATACCTTCAACCTAAATATCTTCTTCGTCTGAGTATTCTATAGGTAAATCTTTGTCAAAATCAGGAGTATAAATAGCAGAATCTGCAGCGAAATACTCTTCAATATTCTCTGGAGTAAGTCTTTCTAAATCTTCTTTAGTTAGCGTTTTAATCATAATCTTACCAATTTCACTAATATCATAATCTGCTAAAGTCTCATCAGGATTTTCTAAAAGTCTTTGTTTGAAGCTTTCATCAGTTATAGCTTTCTCAATAACTTTTTGAATTGCTAAATTGCTTTGCTCCAAGTTACTTTGCTCTGTTTCCGAATTTTCAGTACCACTAAACAAATTTTTTTCATCAGAATTCATAATAAATAGCCTCCATTAATCATTATAAATAAATTTATTTTTATAAAAATAAGCAAATGTAAATAATAGTATAAAAATATTTAAAGAAACAATCATCAAGTCTCCACTCATACCTTCAGTAATCTTAAAATCCGATAGCATATCCTGAATCCTCTGACTGTAAATAAACTTTGAAATGCTTGCTATCTTTTTATTATAGGTAGAAATTAACGGAAGAAAAGCAAACATTATGGTAATGGGTATAACTATTGAATGACCACTCATTTGGTTTTTAGAAATTATACCAATCGAAGCACCTAGGAGCATAGAGGCAAGTATGCCGAATATCATTATCACAAAATATAATAATATTTCATTTCCATTATATCCTCCTGCATAAGCAAAAATGGATGTACCGATTAAGCACATTATGAATACATAGACTCCAACTCCAGTTAAATACTCACCGGGTTTCACATTGTTCATAAGTAAATTCTTCAATGTTCCTTTTTCTTTTTCTTCCGAAATTATGCTTTCCATTGCTACAGCCGGACTCATTCCGACATACATGGAAGAAAACATTATGATAAAATAATTATTTGGTAGGTCACCTATATTTTCTCCGATTGTTTTAGTCAATATAAAAGCTAAAATAGGAAACATGAAAAATTGTAGAAGTACGGATGTATTTTTCAAAGTATCTAATATTTGTTTCTTTAAAATTGCTATTGTCTTCTTCATTTTATTCCTCCAGTTTCTTCCCTGTTAGTTTAATAAAAACTTCCTCCAAACTAGGCTCGGATGAATGAATTATTTGCAACTCCCTTTGTCTTATTAGAGAAGCTATTAAATCCGCATTTACCGGTTCATTTGAAATAGATATTTTTTCTCCATCCATTTTTGTAATAGAAAGCTCTTTTTTCTGATCGTACTTTTTGGATAATTCTTGTGGACTTCCACATTCACAGATTATTCCATTATCCAGAAGGGCTACTCTGTCGCATAGTTTTGTCGCTTCTTCCATATTATGAGTTGTTAAAAAAATAGTTGTTCCGTTTTTTCTTAAACTAAAAATCAATTCATGAATCTCTTTCATAGTTCTTGGATCTAAACCTGTTGTCGGTTCGTCTAAGAATAGTAAATCAGGCTCATGTAAAATTGCTCGTCCAACCGTAAGTCTTTGTTTCATGCCCTTGGATAGTTTCTTAACAGGAGTATTTTTTGCTTCAGATAGTCCTATTTTGTCGATTACCTCTACAGCTTTAACATGAGGAATGTCATGAATATCAGCATATAAATAAAGATTTTGAATGGCAGTGATTCTTTCATAAAGTCCTTGCTCATCCAGTACCATTCCTATTCTTGCGTATTCTTTCTTATTAAGACTAGTTGATTCATGATCGAATACAAATGCTTGCCCATCGCAAGGCTTCATCTGTCCTGTCAAAATCTTAATAAGAGTTGTTTTTCCTGCTCCTGAGGGACCCAATAAACCAAAAATCTCATTTTTATTAATTTGTAAGTTGATTCCGTTTAAAGCGGTATTTTCTTTAAATCTCTTTTCTAAACCTTTAACCTTAATCATTTTTATCTTTCTCCAGTAAATTAATTCCTAAAGATATAACAGCAATTGAAAGCAGTCGAATTGCAGTTTCCGTGTCAATTTTTGATAGGATATTTAATACCAATACAGCTACACCCATCGCCAATGCCACAACGTTAAAGATTAATAATTTGATACTTTTAAAATTTTTCATTCTACCTCTCCTTACAGCATGCTTTTTTTATTTTAAAT
>JAEZWM010000007.1 GCA_023443025.1 Bacillota bacterium | reverse complement strand
GGAATACTTTCTGGTTAAATTTTCAAATGCCTTTAGTTCGTTTTCACACGGAACGCAGAACGGTTGCCAAATTGAAACAAAATTTATGCTCTTATGCTTAAGCATTTCGTTTCCAACAACTTTTTCACTATCAAGTTTGTAACCTTCTAAAATGTAAGACTCACCCGTTAAAGAACTTTCGTAATTTTTAATTTCTACATCCTTATCGGAATTACAAGATACTAAAAACATCATAACAAGAATAGTTAATATAGTATAAATGAACCTTCTTTTCATCTCTTTCCCCTTTTTCTTTAATGATTATCTATTATTATAGCATTTATAATTCTTTAATAAAATTAAAAAAGGACTTTTAAAGATCAAAAGTCCTTTTTCAATAAAGCATCATTCTTATCCAATCTATGTCATTTTTCAAATCTTCAGTACTTATCTTTAGCTTTGGTGAGTATTCCAGTGTTAAATCAGCTTTTGGTGTGTAAGTTTTATAAATATATGCAAATTCTTCCATATCAAAACTTCCATCTCTTATTCTTTGGTGTGAATCACTTACTCCATCGTTGTTGTGCAGATGATAAAAACATATTTGATTTTTTAAGCTTTCGACTACCTTTTTTATATTCCATCCATTTGCATGCACATGACCCACATCTATTAAGCAAGTAACACTATTTTTCTTACAATAATCAATAAATTCATCTTGATCAAGAAGCATATTCCCACTTGATAAAACTCCTGCATTTTCTACTACTTGTACTACCCCAAAAGGTTCGGACAATTTCTGAAACTTTAAATAATTTTGATGTGCATTTTTAAGCATTACTTCTTTGTCTTCTATCCTTTTATTGTTGTGATGAAATACTATGCTCTTCGCTTTTAGCTTTTTAGCCCACTTAAGTGTCTTTATTTGACTAGCTATCATTTCTTCATAGCCTTCTTCATCTTCTGATAATGATGGTTCCACACCATAGTAAGGACTATGGAAGGTAATAGGCCTTTTCAAAAGCTGATCTTTATACTTCTGAAGCATATCTTCAAAACTCTCACTCCAAAGTGGAAACACTTCAATTCCGACACCATCAATCAATATGGATGGAAGCTCTTCCCACTTTGAAGCTTTATTTAAGTGATTTGTGCTAATAAATATATTCATTATGCGTACTCTACCTCTCTTATTTTTTCAATTTCTTCCGGATATCCAAGGTTCATTGTGGATTTAGTATCGAAGAAGTGAAAATAGTTTGGATTAAAGATGATTCTAATCGGAGAGCTATAATTCTGATCTCCTAAGACTATCCCTTCTTCATCATTTACTTTGAAGTGGATTCCTAGCTGATTGCCATAGTTTTCTACGTATTCAACAGGAAGTGTAAGTGCATAATCACTCGTCTCATCACTTATCTTTAGTCTTTCAGCACGAATTCCAAGCACCAAATTTTCATAATCGCATTTACTCAAATATTTTAACCACATATCAGGTAACCGGATACTTTTATCACCTAGATATAATTTACCTTCGTTAATCTCAATATTAAATAGGTTCATCGGTGGAGTCCCAATAAATGACGCTGTAAATATATTTACCGGTCTATGGTATAACTCTGTAGGAGTACCTATCATTTGCAGGTCACCTTTATATAAAAGAGCAATCCTTTCTCCAAGTGTCATTGCTTCAATCTGGTCATGAGTTACATAAATCATAGTCTGTTTAAATCTATTGTGAATCTCAAGGAGGTTTTTTCTTGCTTGAACCCGTAGTAATGCATCCAGATTAGATAAAGGTTCATCCAGTAAAAATATATCCGATTGTTTGACAAGTGCACGTGCAAGAGCTACTCGTTGTCTTTGTCCACCTGATAGCTCTCTCGGTTTCCTCTTTTCTAAGCCTTTTAAATCAAGGATATCAAGGCTCGAATCCAGTCTATCTTCTATATCAGTTTTGGCTATTTTTTTAGCTTTTAAGGCGTATGTGATATTATCTTCAACGGTCATATGAGGAAAAAGAGCATAGTTTTGAAATACCATTGAGATATTCCTTTGCCCGGGAGGTACCAGGTTTACCTTTTTATCTCCAAAGTACAAATCACCCGTTGTAATGCTTTCTAAACCTGCTATCATTCGTAATATAGTTGATTTACCACACCCGGAAGGTCCTAGCAAAATCAGCCTCTCTCCACCATTGATTTCTAGATTTAAATCTGAAATAACTTCTTCCTTTTCATATATTTTACTTGCATTCTCAAATTTTATATTTCTCATCTTAACTCCTATTTTAATCCAGAGGTACTAAATGTACTTATAATTTGTTTTTGGAATACTAAAAACAAAATTATGGGTAGTATCATTGTAATTACTGATACACTCATAGCTATAGTAAAATCTGTCCCACCTTCTGAACTTATATACATTTGTAACGCTAGTGATAAGGTATATTTGTCCTGCGATCTAATCATCAAGACCGGCCATACGAATTCATTCCATGAATTCACAAAAAATATTATTCCGGTAGATATGATATTTGGCTTTATCATGGGAACTATAATATCTTTAAGCATCTTTCCATGCCCGATATCTTCAAGTTTTGCATATTCTATTATAGTATTCGGTACTCCCCTCATGCTTTGTCTCATTAAAAATATACCTAATGCATCAGCAAGTTGAGGTAGGATTACTCCAATTAACTTATCTCTTAAACCCCATGATGAGATAGTGATATAGTTTGGTATCATAGTTACTGAAAATGGAATAAACATGGTGCTTATTAAAAGAAAATAGACGATATTTTTCCACTTAAAATCAAAGAACACTAATCCATACGCAGCAAAGACACTGGTAGCCAGCTTAAAAAAAGTTACTGCCATTGCTATTGTCAGTGTATTTAAAGTTATTCTTAAGAAATCCTGCCTTGCAAACACATGCCTATAGTTATCCAATGTAAACTCCCTTGGAATTAAACTAAACACGTTGTTAAATGCATCTTGTAAGGTTTTAAAAGAGTTTGAAAGTGCATAAATCAGAGGAAACAAAATGAGAATTACTCCACTAATTAAAACTATATGCCAAATAATTGCAACTCTGTCAGTTTTCATAATACACCTTCTTTTCAACAAATTGAAATTCTAAAAATAACAAAACCCCAAATAGAAGCATCGTTATGACAGATAATGCAGAAGCTGTACCTACACTAAACATTGTAAATGCATGATGATA
>JAEZWM010000113.1 GCA_023443025.1 Bacillota bacterium | reverse complement strand
GCAATGTCCTTGGAAACAAATCAACACCTACTATCTCATCTACCATAAATCCACCATCAACAAATAACTTTACATCCCTTGATAATGTAGCAGGATCACAAGAAATATATACTACTCTTTTCGCTGTAGAAGTGATTATATTTTCAATTAATATCCTCTCTATTCCGGCTCTTGGAGGATCTACTACAATCGTATCCGGCTTTTTAGTATGGATAAGGTCTGATGTATCAGTGTTTGCATCTGCTGCTTGGAAGATTATATTGTCAATATTGTTTAACTTTGCGTTTTCACTTGCATCTTTTATAGCTGTTTTTGAGATTTCTACTCCGTAAAGATTTTTAGAGCCACCTGAAAAATAGCATGTTGTGGTTCCGATTCCGCAGAATAAATCTATTAAATACTCGGAATTTTCTCTTTTTATAAAGTTTAATGCCGTATCATAAAGAGTTTCCGTCATATAACTATTAATCTGGGTGAATGATTCAGGAGAAACTACGTATTTTAGATCTCCTATTTGATAATTCATTTTTCTTTTTCCTTGCTTTAAAATATATCTATGTTCTTTGAATCTTCTTCTGACAAATACATCTTCTCTTAGGTATACTGTTTCTACTTCCGGTAACTCTGATAGTTCTTTAAATAGAGAGTCTGCTCCATAAAACTTAGCTTTTAAACTTCCTATAATGAGCATAACTCCATTATCACTACTCATTCTTAAAACGACTTCTTTAATTGGATACCTGTTTTCTACTTTTTCTTTGAACACCCGATTGTGTTTTATTAATGTTCTTTGAACACTTGGTATAATACTCTGTATGGCAGCACCGGCTATTATGCAGTTTTTTATCTTATAGTGATTTCTACTACCTCTCTTATAGTATCCCAGGTTCCCATCGTCATCAACTTTTAGAGTAATCTTGTTTCTATACCCTTCTGTTTTAGACGATGCAATAAACTCAATTTCTCTTTTTATGCCTGCTATCTTTTCTAAATTATTTTGTATTAGGTCTCTTTTTAATTTGATTTCAGCATTATACTCTAGTTCTTGCAATGAACATCCTGAACAACCTTCCGCATGTGGACATAATGCTGTAATTCTATCTTCTGACAACTTTATGTATTCTATAACTTTAGCTTTAAAATAATTTCTTTTCAACTCCGTTATCTCAACCAACACTTCGTCACCCGGCAAGGATCCCGGTATGAAAATGACGGCGCCATCATGTTTGGCGACGCCGTCTGAATCACGATTGAGATCGGTTATCTTAACAACGACTCTCTCTTCTAAATTCATTTTTCCCTCTCTCTAAATCTTATCTCTATTTATAGGCATGGACATACATCTTGGACCACCTCTGCCTCTAGATAGCTCTCCTGCCTTTATTGTGTGTAATTTAACTCCATGTTTATCAAGTAACTCGTTAATGATTATATTTCTCTCATATACTATTACTTCTCTAGGTGCAATAGCAAGTGTGTTATATCCGTCACTCCACTGCTCTCTATCGGCATCCAGTATACCTCTTTCACCTTGTCTAATCATGGTAATTTCATCAACTTTTAATTTGTCTTCCAGTACTTTTTTAAGGTTGTTCTCTAATTGAACCGTTTGAATCTCATTGTTCTTATAACTCAACTCGTATATCTCTAGGTTTTGTTCCATACCGGGGTATACTGTAAACAAGTCTTTATCTATCATTGTAAACACAGTATCTAAATGCATACATGCTCGCCTTCGCGGTAGTACAAAACATAGAATTTTTTCAAAACCTTGATTAGAACTAAGAATATTTCTGGCAAAAATTTCAATTGCTCTTGGTTCGGTTCTCTGAGAAATGCCAACAGCTAGAACTTTATCTGAAAGTATTACTATATCTCCACCTTCAAGTGAAAACTTTTTATCCTTTTCATACCAAAAATCCGGTTTATTTTTTGAAAACTCAGGATGGTATTTAAAAACTAAGTCTCCAAAGAGTGTTTCCCTCTGTCTAACATTACTCCACATACTATTCATACAGATGCCATTTCCGATTAAAGCAAAAGCATCTCTTGTAAAGTATAAGTTAGGCATTGGCAGTGTTACAAAGATATCATCAGAACTAATCATTTCTTGTAGTCCTTTTCCTTTATACACTGGAAGCTCGTCTCTTCGGATACCTTCAACCATTTTTGCCACTAGTTGGTTGTTGTCTTTAATGTCTAAGAGTAGTTCTTTAACAAACTCAATCTCTCTTGGTCCTCTTATGTTTGCTTCGTCGATAAAAGTGTCAATAAACTTATTTTTTACATCCTCATTTATTAAAGATTCACTCACCATATCTTCTATATAATACACTTCTACGTCATTTGATCTAAGAACATTAGCAAACTCATCATGTTCTTTTTGTGCCTGTTCCATATAAGGAATTTCATCAAATAATAGTTCTTTCATAAGACTAGGCACTATATTCATTAGCTCCTTACCGGGTCTATGAAGTATGATTGAGTTTAAATTTCCTATCTCTGAGAATACATTAATTTTGCTTTTCAAAACCTTCCTCCATTTTATTTATTAAATATATAGTCAACCTCATCAAGCATTGACATTATTTTTAAATCATAAGGGCATCTAGGCTCACAATCACCGCATTTGATACAATCACCTGCGTTGGGTTCTAGTGCGTTATATCTTTCGGTAGCCCATTCTTTTAAATTGTATCGGGTATAATAGCCTTCCATAAGAAAGTTGGTTGGTATATCTATACCTATGCTACAAGGTGCACAATACCCACATCTTCTGCAGAAGTGATTACCTAACTCTTTAACTTCTTTTTGAAGAATCTCTTTTTCAGTGTCATCAAGCGGTATGTAGTTAAGTCCTATCATTGCATTCTCCTTTACTTGTTCAACCGATTCCATACCGGGAATAAGACTGGTAATAAAATCTTTTGCAAATGCAAATCTTAGTGCTAAATTTTTATTCATAATCGCTCCACCGGCCAAAGGCTTCATTATAATTACACCCATATCTTTTTCTTTAGCGTATTTTAAATGTTCTTCAGCTTGTGTTTCAACTGCATTATATGGAAATTGAATGGTTTCAAATAAACCTGAATCAATTATTTTATAAAGTAAATCCTTGTTATGACTTGTAATACCAAGATGTTTTATAAGTCCTTTTTCTTTTAATTCAAGGGCTGCAGAATAGCCTCCGTTTTCACCGATTAATAACTCATATTCTTCTTCGGTCTTGACATTATGAAACTGAAACAAGTCAATACAATCTACATCCAAGTTTCTCATACTAATTTTAAACTCATTTAATAATCCATCTGAGGTTCTATTCATACTTTTTGTTGCTACTATGAAGTTTTCTCTACCATGAACTTTAAGAGCTTTACCGATTAATTCTTCTGATACGGTGTAACCTCTTGCTGTATCGATAAAGTTTATACCACTCTTTAATAGTTCCCCAAAAATTTCAATAACTTCTTCTGCATTCTTTCTTTGGATAGGGATTCCACCAAAACCAATCACGGATACCATTAGTTCTGTACTGCCTAATCTTCGCTTTTCCATATTGCCCTCCAATCACAACTCTTAAAAGAGTACTATTTGATTAACAATCTTA
>JAEZWM010000031.1 GCA_023443025.1 Bacillota bacterium | reverse complement strand
ATAACCTCGCTACCTATTACAATTCCCAGTTCACCAACATTTAACATACTATCAGCAAGTTTGAGTGCTCCGCAAAACCCTGAGCATGCCATATTAATATCAAGTGCGAGTACATTTTCTTTAAGTCCCAGTTTATTATGAATTAATGAAGAGATGTTCGGCATTATATAATCAGGCGTAAAACTAGCTGTTACAATAAGTTTAATCCTCGAAGGATCATCTATCTTTTTTACAGCTTCTACTGCTGATTTATATGCTAAATCCGAGGTGTTTTCCTTCTCTACATATCGTCTTTCTATAATACCTGTTCTCTTTTGAATCCATTCATCACTGGTATCCATAATCTTCTCTAAATCCGTATTGCTTACTATCTTCTCCGGAAGGTAACTTCCTGTAGAAATAAATTTAAGTCCCATTATTACCTCCCTATCTTTCTAAATCTATTTATACGCTTTTCTATAAGCTGTTCTGTATCCTCATTTTCTAATTCCAAAATAGCATTTGAAATTAATTTTCTTACCCTTTCAAAAACGGGCTCGTAATTTCCTGTATTGAAATCATCATCTTCTTCTACTATTTCGTCAATTATCTCAAACTCTTTTAAGTCATATGCTGTAAGTTTCATTAAATCACTAGCTCTTTCAACCTGTGATCTGTCCTTCCAAAGAATCGAGGAGAATCCTTCAGGTGAGAGTATGGAATAAACTGCGTTTTCAAGCATATAAATCACATCTCCCATAGAAATTGCTAGTGCTCCACCGGATCCACCTTCTCCGGTTACAACGACTATTGTCGGTACCTTTACCGACTGCATGACCATGATAAGCCTTGCTATAGCTTCACCTTGCCCTCTTTCCTCTGCACCAAGGCCGGGATAGGCTCCGGGTGTATCTACAAAAGTTATTATGGGGCGTCCAAATTTTTCAGCCTGCTTCATAAGTCTCATGGCTTTTCTATAACCTTCAGGATTTGTCATCCCAAAGTTTGCTTTGATATTATTATCCAAGTCATGTGCTTTCCCACCTGCGATAAAGGTGATTGGCTTTTCGTTAAATCTAGCTATTCCGCCATAGATAGACCCATCATCAGCAAACTGTCTGTCACCTTTTAGGATTATGATGTCCTCAAAAAGATAATTAACAAAATCCATGGGCTTTGCTCTTCCTATATCGCGCGCTTTCTGTACTCTTTGCCATGCTGTAATCATAACCCTCACCTCACTTCTGCATGTAGTTTAATAATTTTTTCTATTTCTTGTCTAAGTTTATTTCTCTCTACAACAATATCAACAAATCCGCATTCCATTACAAACTCTGAAGTTTGAAACCCTGGAGGCAGTTCTTCACCTATTGTCTCTTTTATAACTCTAGGTCCTGCAAACCCAATTAAGGCTCCCGGTTCTGCTATGTTTATGTCACCCATAAGTGCAAAGCTGGCTGTCACTCCACCGGTTGTCGGATGCGTTAAAATCGATAGATAAAAAAGATTCTTGTCATAGAATCTCTTTATTGCTCCCATGGTTTTTGCCATTTGCATTAGCGAGAAAATTCCTTCCTGCATTCTCGCTCCTCCACTGGCTGAGACACCAATTATCGGTAATTTATTTTCTGCGGCGTATTCAAACGCAAGAGTTACCTGCTCTCCAACATAAGAGCCCATGGATCCCATTAGAAAAGCCGGATCCAATACAAAAAAGCAGACCGATCTATCTGCTATTTGTCCAACTCCCCACTTTACAGCTTCATCGGTTCCTGCCCTTACTTTTAACTCTTCCAGTTTTTCGATGTAGCCGGGGTAGTCTATTCGGTTTATATAACTCACATCACTTTGTTTTAGTTCATAATCATCAAAAATTAATTTGATTCTTTCATTAATTGGCATACGCAGATGATAACCACATTTTGGACAGATGTATGAATTATTCTCTACCATTCTGGAAATGAGTATATCTTTACAAGATGCACATTTAATAAAATAATCATCGGGAAGCTCTTTAAGATCTTCCCTTGAAAGTTTATCTCTATTCTTTTTTATGATATCAATTAATTTTTTTCTATCGTAAAATTTATCTTTCATCTGTTACCTCAATTCGGTTTATCCAATCTATTATTTCCTCGTGATATTTTGGTACAAATCCGGTATCATAATCACCACGAATAAACTCATTTATGTGAAGTATGGTATATTGATATGCTAGATTGGTTTCAATTCCTGAAATGATTGTCTCTTCAATCGCTCTACGCATCTTTCGAATGGCATCCAGTCTACTCGAACCCTTTACTATTATCTTTCCAAGCATTGAATCATAATAAGGCGAAATCGTAGCACCATTGTAAAGATAGGTATCGAATCTAGTATTAAATCCTCCAGGTACGAATAAAAAATCTATAGAGCCTATTGAAGGCATAAAGTTTTGGACGGGATTTTCACTATTTACACGGACTTCTATAGAATGTCCATCAAATCTGACCTCTTCTTGAGTCATGCTTAATTTAAGTCCCGCTGCAATCCTAAACTGTTCCTTTACAATATCAATACCCGTAACCATCTCAGTTACAGGATGTTCAACCTGTAGTCTGGTGTTCATCTCGATGAAATAGAAATTATTGTCTCTATCCAGTACAAACTCAACAGTTCCTGCATTTTCATATTCTGAAGCTATTGCGGCATTGATTGCAGCTGTTCCAATAGCTTCTCTGAGTTCGCTTGTCATACCCTTAGCAGGTGATTCTTCTATGAGTTTTTGGTTTCTTCTCTGAATTGAACAGTGTCTCTCACCCAAATGTACAGTGTTTCCATATGAATCTCTTAGAATTTGAAATTCTATGTGTTTAGGATCGATTATAAGTTTTTCAATATAAACTCCATCATGACCGAACGCTGCACCGGCTTCTTGTTTTGCCGAAAAAAATCCCTCTTCAAGATTTTCTTCTTCAAATACCCTTCTCATGCCCTTACCACCGCCACCTCTTGAGGCTTTGATAAGTACGGGATATCCGATTTTCGCAGCTATTTCTTTAGCTTCTTCAATAGTTTCTACTTCACCATCAGATCCCGGAACGACAGGCACCCCATTTGCAATCATAAGATCACGAGCTTTTGATTTATCTCCCATATCCATAATGGTTTTTGCAGAAGGGCCTATGAATTTTATACCTAAGTCTTCAAGCACTGCTACAAATTCAGGATTTTCAGATAAAAATCCGTAGCCAGGATGCAGGGCATCACATCCTGATTCGACGGCTACGGTTACTATTGAGGGTATATTTAAATATGATTCAGTAGCTTTTGCGGGTCCTACGCAGTATGAATAGTCTGCTAATTTTACATGAAGCTGGTCCTTGTCTTCTGTCGAATGAACTGTCACCGTCTCTATACCAAGCTCTTTACAAGCTTGAATTATCCTTAGAGCTATCTCTCCACGATTAGCTATCAATACTTTTTTAAACATCGCTAACCTCTATTTCTACTATTGGTTGACCAAACTCAACTAGTTCTCCATTATTCGGAAAGATGTCGATGACTTTTCCTGAAACCGGTGATTTTATTTCATTAATCATCTTCATCGCTTCAAGTATGAAAAGTACTTGTCCTTTTTTTACTGTATCTCCAACTTCAATGAATGGATCCTTATCAGGTGCCGGAGCTCTATAAAAAGAAGCAACCAGCGGTGCTTCTACTATAAAATTATCACTTGTCTCCTGGGCATTAACAGTAGGAGGCTGCATAACCACGGCCTCCTGTGATTGTACTTGAGCTGGCACGATTCTCTCTTGTTTTTCTAAACCAAGTTCGATGTCACCATTAGTAAATTTGAGGACCGTAAGAGAAGAGTTCTCAAACTCTCTTAATATTTCAATAATATCCTCTTTTTTCATAACTTCCTACTTTTTATCGATGTAGTTTACAACGTCTTGAACTGTTACTAGTCCTGCAAACTCTTCATCTTCGATTGTTATTCCAAACTCATCTTCAAGAGCCATTGAAAGCTCAACAGCATCAAGTGAGTCTGCTCCCAGATCCTCAATTAAACTAGATTCAGGTTTTACCTCATCGATATCAACACCTAGGTTTTCTACAATTATTTCTACAACTTTATCATATGTCATTTTTTATCTCTCCTTTAATTTTACTTAAATAATTTTATATAAATTATTTTAAGTAAATTTTATACTTAATAGCAAATTTTGTCAACCCACCAACTTATTTTTATCATTTTATAGATGCATTTTGGTTTTGAGCAATCGAGTAGGGCTAACTAGTAGCCCATCTCTCTTTCCACAATCAAGCATACCGTTCGGTACCTGGCGATTCCGTTTTATTTTTGATAATATCTATTTCAATGAAATATATAATCTTAGATTTATAGAGCCTTAGGAATATTGCACTTTTATTCCTATGCTCGGTCATACCTGTTTCATTGCTTTATTTATCCAATCAACAATTGGTTCAGTACTACCCTGATTTTTAATTAAGTACTATGACCTCTGCTGATTTTTACACCTAAAGCACCTTATATTTTTTCTATCCTCATACTAAAAAACTAGGAGATGTGATCTCCTAGTTTTTGTAATATTGAGCCTGTGCTTCATAAAGGGATTGATAGAGGAAGTTCGTTTTTAATAAATCATCATGATTTCCATTTCCTATTATTTTCCCATTATTTAAAACAAGTATCCTGTCACAAAATCTACTTGCACTCATTCTATGGGAGATAAAAAGAGCTGTTTTCCCCTTCACTAAGTCTGAAAACTTTTCATAAATCTCACTTTCAGCTAATGGATCCAGAGCAGCGGTAGGTTCATCCAGTATAGCGAAGGATGAGTTTTTATAAATTGCTCTAGAGATGGCGAGTTTTTGGTTTTCGCCTCCTGAGAATTCTGCAGCATCGTCATATAAGAACTTATTAAGATAAGTATTAACCCCCTTTGGCAATTTTTCTATACTTTTTTCGAGTTGAACTCTTTTAATAATATCTCTGACCTTACTTTCAATTTCAGGAGGTATAGTATCATCAGAAGTTTCATTAGCATAACTTGCAATATTTTCCCATATTTTTATTGGAAAGAGCTTAAAATCTTGGAATACATAAGCGAGTTCCTTTAAATAAGATTCAAGATTTAACTCTTTAATGTTAACCCCGTTCCAAAGAATTTCTCCTTTAGTAGGTTCGAACAATCTAGCTATTAACTTTATTATTGTAGATTTTCCGGCATTATTTCTCCCTACTAATGCCAAGGTTTCTCCTTTTTTTACGGTAAAACTAATATTATCAAGAATTACTTTATCAGATTTAGGATAAGAAAAACTTACATTTCTAAACTCTAAGGTTTGGATTTCTTCTGCAATTTTTTTATCTTTTTCTATATCAGGATTAATATATTCTTCCAAAGTATAAAATTCCAGCATTGGACCAAAAAATCTTAATGATCTAAAGAAAGATATCCCGTAGTCTAATAGTGTAGATACACTTACATTAAATTGTTCGCCTGCGATAATAACGACAGAGAAGTTTCCTAGAGTAATTTTACTTCCCCAAAAACCAATTGACCTTGCTCCTGCATAGGAATAAGTTACTAATTTCGTAATAGCAAGTAATAAAAAATTTAAGATTTTAATATTTCTATCTTCAATAAATAATTCCTTAAATCGAATTTCGATCTTTCCCATATAGCTTAAAAGTTTTTCTTTTATTACGTCGTCTAAATTAAATAAACGAAATTCTTTTTGAAATTCTTCTTGAACTAATCCGTTTAAATAATAATTATATCTTCTATTCATGGGCATTAAATCATTTGTAAATCGTTCTTGAACTACACTTGCTTTTTTTAGAAGTATTCCTCCAATTAGGCACATAACGATTATAAATAATAAAATCCAAGGACTAAAGGAAAAGAGTATACTTCCCAAACCAAATAGCTGAAATATCGATATAAAAGTAATTTTTAAATCCTCAAGCAAAAGTATAATAAGTCCCTGATTTATTGGATATTTTGCTCTTTCTCTTAAATCTAAAATAGTGGGATCTTCTAAAAGTTCGTATTTTAAATCTAAAACTTTTTTAGAAAAATTAGTATTTAACTTAGATGTAACTAGAGACTTGTCCTTTTCAAATAATCTTAAAGAAATTTCACTTAATAGTTTTAGTCCTATAATTCCTATGCCCAATTTAAGGATAGTTTCTAAAAACTGAGAATAGTCCCAATTAGAAAGTAGTCCATCTAAAATTAACTTAGGTGCAAAAACCATAAGTATGGTCAGTGTGGATGAAGAAATAGTTACTAATAGAAAACTTAATAGTATCCTAGGTTCAAATTTGTACATTAGAGATGTAAAATTAACCATTAACTTTAATACAGATTTTTTATTTTTCTCCATTATTATATTCCTCCCGGTAGTAGCTCGCTTGGGTTTCATACATTGCGCTATACAGTGATTTATTTTTTAATAATTCTTCGTGGGTTCCTTTTTCTGTTATAGTTCCATTATTCAACAGTAATATCTCGTCACAAAATCTTGTAGAAGCTAGTCTGTGAGATATAAATAATCCGGTTTTTCCCTTTAGTATCTCGTTAAAGGATTTATAGATTTCTTCTTCAGCAATTGCATCTAATGCAGCTGTAGGCTCGTCTAGAATTAAAATTTTAGTATCTTTTCTATATAGGGCTCTAGCTATCATTAACTTTTGGTTTTCACCACCGGATAGAATTATTCCATCGTCTTCTAAAACCCTAAGAACAGGAGTATCTATTCCCTTAGGAAAACTCTCAATTTTTTCTAAAAGTCCAACTCTATCTAAAACAGCTTTTACTCGGTCTCTGTCGATATTTCCCACATCCACAGCTACATTTTCTGCAACTGTAAGGGCTGGTGGATTAACGTCTTGAAAAACTATTCCAAAGATTTTACTTAATTCACTTTGGGATATATATCTAATATCAACTCCTCCAATAGTAATTCTTCCACTATCGGGTTGGTATAATCCGGTAAGCAGCTTAACTATAGAAGTTTTTCCGGCTCCATTTATACCGACTAATGCAATACTGGATTTATCATCTACAGTAAAGCTTATATCTTTTAAAACCCAGTTTTCTGAACCCGGATATCTAAACCAAACATTTTCAAATTTTATATCAGCATTTAAATTTTCCGGAAATTCTTCTCCACCTAAAGGTTCTAAATCAGCTCCCAGAAGATCGTAAAAGTCATCTAAATATATAGATTCTGCTTTTATAAAGGAAAGCTTTTTTGTAATTTCTAAAATTGTATTAGAAAATAATAATAGGGTTGTCATTAACATAACCAGTCTTTCTAAACTTATATTATTTAGAATATAAGCCCTTCCTAAGGTATAAATTCCCAATACAAAAACTATTGAAGAAAAAATAGCTACAAAAGGAGATTGTAAAATTCTTTTTAGAGTATATTTTTTTAATAACTCATCTCTTTTAATCAGTAGATTATTAAAAGTATTTTCAAAGGATTTCTCCATTCTAAATACTCTTACATCTTTTCCATATTTAAAATCTGAACTTAAATCAGAAATCCTTCCAATTCTCTTTGAGATGTCAATTTCTTCTTTTAACATTGATTTTTGATACTTTGTAAAACTCTCCTCCAGATAAATACTTACGATTATTGAAGCAGGTACTATAAAAAATATTTTGTAATCTAGTGTGATGAATAATATACCTAAAAGAATTGCTGAAAATATATCTCCTGTTAATAGAAGAGAGTTTTGAAGTATTCCTTGGTATCCGGTGTTATTACTTTGGATAGCTCTTGACCAATTTCCCAAAGAGCTCATAAACCCGGAATCTTCATATAGTCCAAACTCCATACTTGAAAATTTCCCAAACAGATTCAACATTTTCTTATTTCTAAGGGCGAAAATATATGGAATTATCTCACATTCAAGATACATATAAATAGAGGACAGTATAAAAAATATTACAGAGTATCCAATTGTAGCAAAAAACAGTGGCTTTAGTGAATCTACATTTGTTACATTAGCATTTAGTAATTGACTTATAATTTTTGTAATTTCCCTTATTACGAACGCACTAATGACCGGTATTAAGCCTTTTGAAATTCCATATATGATATAATAGATAAAAATTTTCTGATTTATATCTTTAGAAAATATTTTAAAAAATTCAAATAATGATCTTTTATTAGGATGAAGATAGTTATCTCTATATTCTTTGTCCCTTAAGTCTTTTACTAGGTTTCTTTTAAGTTCCATTTAGCTCTCCTTAATTTCATCAGACAGTATTTTAAAATAATCTGATAGTTCTTGAAAACTTTCTCGTTTAACTTTATAAAAGGTCTTTCTGTCTAAAATTTCTATACTCAAAAATCCATTTTGAAATAGTATAGATAAGTGGTGGGAAAGGGTAGATGAAGATATTTCTAAAATTTCAGCCAGCTCTTTTACAAAACATTTTCTTTCTGAAAGAATTTTTATAATTTTATATCTCATTGGATCTCCAAGGGCTTTGCATTTCTCAGATATTGAAGAATCTTTCGCACTATATTTCGTTAGCTCCTCTATAAGGATTCCTAAATATATTGCATCTTTAATGTCTTTACTCATTACAGATTTTATCCACGCAGAGCCATAAGAAATTACAGATACATAAAGTGTCGGAGATTCTACTATACCTTGAACATTTTCAATCCTTTCACCAAAGATATAATTTAATCTATTTAAAACTTCCCCTGGATTTTCTAAAGATTTAATAGTTTCATCAAATCTCTTTTCTACTAAATAAAAGTTTTCTTTTACTACACTTTGAATTTTTTTTATATAATTTATAAATTTAATTCTTTCTTCTGCATCACTTATTTGATTTAGAACAAACCACTTTAAGCTTTCTTCATAATCTAATTGTGATAACAAATCGATAATTTCTTCTAATTTAATATCTACATTTTCTTTAGACCAGGAAGAATTTTTATAAGATAGTTCTTTTACTTTTTCCACTGATTTAATATCCAAATCATTTTTAATATAAAAATCGTTTAATAAAAGATTAAGATAAGCTACTAGTAGTAGTTTATCATTTAGTTTATCTGCATCTGTTTCATCCAGTTCCCATAATAGTGATGTTAAAAAGGGGATTTTAAGTCCTGCAGCTGTAGTGGTTAAAATATTTAATTTAGAAAATATATTCTTATTTATTACATCCTTGGTTTTAATAAATAGTGCTTTTTTATATTCCAATACATCTGAAAATTTAGAGTCGAGTTCTTCTTTTGAAATAGAAAAATTTTGAGGAGTTTTAATAATATGTATATCCTCTGGATTAAAATTTTCATCCAGTTCTAACACATTATTAATTAAGCTAATTGTTTCTTCGAGATAATTCGGTTTTTTACTAATAGTTATTTTCATAAGAGCCTCCTTAATTCGAAAATATTTAAATCTAATATTCTATATTTATCAAATTAATAATAACATAGCATTCGAAATATATCAACTTATAAACTCTAAATTTTTCGATACAAAAAAATACACCCATAAACGAGTGTATTTCCTAGAATTATTGATCTATTTCTTTTGTTATATCTCCTTCTACAATATAAATTATAACCATACTCAACTTTTACCTTATCAAAAAATTCAATTTGCTGTAAGGTTAGGTCGATCAGATTACCGAAGAATTATAGATTAGGGAGTCCGGATTTTATCATTTTATTGATGTATTTTGTTTTTGAGCACAAAAAAACGGCATCTCGGCCGTTTTTTATATTATTTATTTGCCTACTAAACCATAAGCGGCTTCATCTATTACTAAAATCACGTTACTGTGTATATGAAGCATTGAAGCAGGGAACTTGGTATCCAGTCTATCTCCTTCTATCAATTCTTTTACGGCTTTTTGCTTTTTCTCGCCTGAGGCAAGGATTAATATTACCTCGGCATTTAAGATGTCCTTAATTCCCATGGTAATTGCTCTCTTAGGAACATCTTTTTCATCTTCGAAGAATCTGGCGTTTGCTTTTACAGTTTCTTCCGTCAATTCAACTATTGAAGTTCTCAAATTTAATTTAAAAGCCGGTTCATTGAATGCGATATGTCCATTTTCTCCGATTCCGAGTATTTGTATATCTCTTCTTCCTACATAATCCAATTTTTCATTATAGTCTCTAACTGCTTCTTCGAGCTTGTCTTCAGACCCGCTTGGGATATGAATATTTTCTTTTCTTATATTGATCTTATCGAAGAAGTTTTCATGCATATAGTAGTGGTAGCTCTGTGGGTTTTCAGGATCGATTCCCACATATTCATCAAGGTTTACAGTTTCAGCGTTTAAGAAGTTGATATCCTTGTTTTCATACATACAAACTAATTCCTTATATAGTCCTTCGGGTGTTGAACCCGTTGCAAGTCCTAGTTTAGGTCTATAGTATCTGCCGATTACATCTTTGACAACTAAAGCAGCTTTCTTTGACATTTCTTCATAGTTTTTACAAACGATTATTTTCATGTTGGTCCTCCTGTATATTAAGTATTTAACATCAATTTTTAATTTGACATTTATAAACTACTACTATTTTAAACTAAAATCGCCGGTTATGCAATATTTCACTACATAACCGGCGTTTTTAGTGTTATATAATTTATTTATTGTAGTAATTCCAAGCATCCGCTATTATTTCTTTTAAATCAGCATGCTGTGGCTTCCAACCAAGAATTTTTTGTGCTTTTTCACTAGTTGCAACCAGTACAGCAGGATCTCCTGCTCTTCTTTCACTAATAACGGCAGGTATGGCATGATTAGTTACTTCTCTTGCTGCTTCTATAACTTCAAGCACTGAGTAGCCACTTCCATTTCCTAAGTTAAATACATTACTTTCATTTCCATCTAGTAGGTATTTTAAGCTTAGATAATGTGCTGATGCCAAATCCATTACATGAATATAGTCTCTTACCGCAGTGCCATCCGGAGTTGGATAATCATCCCCAAAGATACTTATACTTTCTCTTAATCCAAGCGGTACTTGTAGCACTAGTGGGATTAAATGAGTTTCAGGATTATGATTTTCACCTATGCTTCCATCCTTAGCAGCTCCGGCTGCATTGAAGTATCTTAACGCTACGTATTTTATACCGTATGCTTTGTCAAACCACTTCATCATATTTTCCATGGCAAGCTTTGTTTCTCCATATGGGTTTGTAGGATGAGTCTTGTCGTCTTCCATGATAGGAACTCTTTCGGGTTCCCCATATGTCGCTGCAGTGGATGAAAATACTATTTTATTAATTCCGCAGACCTGCATCGCCTTTAGAAGTGAAAGTGTACCGACAACATTATTATCATAGTATTCATAGGGTTTTTTCATGCTTACTCCTACGAGTGAATAAGCAGCAAAGTGAATTACACCACTGATTTCATGTTTTTTCATTACCTCAATTAAACTTTCGGTGTCTCTTATATCCACTTCATAAAATTTTTCAGTTTTTACACTATCTTTAAAACCTGTTTCTAAATTATCTACTATGATTACATCTTCACCGTTTTCCATCAGATATTTAGCTACATGGCTACCGATATAACCTGCCCCACCGGTGATTAATATCCCCATTCATCCACCTCCAGTTCTCTTGGCCCAGATCCTATAACAGTTTCATAAAACTCGGCGTCCAGTCCGGTTGCTTCTTTATAGTAAGCACTCGTTGATTTTTTAAACTCCTCGAGTAGGTCACGCTTTACAAGTGCTATCCCACATCCACCAAATCCTGCACCGGTCATGCGAGCTCCAATAGCTCCCGAATTTCTGGCTGCTAATGTAATTGCATCCAAGTGTTCTCCCGTTACTTCGTAGTCAACTTTAAGAGAGTAATGCGATTCATTTAAAAGTTTACCTAGGCTTTCCATATCTCCGGACCTAATTGCACTGACAGCCGCATTAACTCTTTCATTCTCAGTAATAGCATGTCTAACTCTTCTTCTTTCAATCTCATCCTCTAAAATGCTATTTACCTCATCCAGATCGGATGGTTTCAAATCACAGAGATTTTCTATATCAAATTTCGTTTTTAACTTTTTAAGTGCTGACTCACATTCTGCTCTTCTTTCATTGTACATAGAGTCGATCAATCGTCTTCCTTTATTGGTGTTAAGAATAACTATTACATAATCAGATAGTTTGGCATCTACATATTCATACTCATGTGTTTCTGTATTTAAGAGTATTGCACTACCTTCACTTCCCATTGCAATTGCAAACTGATCCATGATTCCAGAATTTACTCCGATAAATTCATTTTCAGTTTTCATCCCTAGCACTGCCAGTTCTTCATTTTTAATTCTTCCACCATTATAAAGGGTGTTTATTATATGGCCAACCAATATTTCAAGCGAGGCTGACGAAGAAAGACCTGCACCGGTGGGTATATTGCCATAGAGTATTCCTTCCACTCCACCAACCTTATAACCGGCTTCACTAATTTTATTTATCATACCCAGTGGATAATTTATCCATCTGTTATCTTCGTTATATTCCGATCCTATCAGTACTTCTTTATATAGTTTTGCATTTTGGGATCTAAGTCTAATTACATCTCTGGCTGCTTCTTTTACAAGTCCATAAGTTCCTATTTCTATTGCACAAGGCAGAACACTGCCTCCATTGTAGTCAATATGTTCACCTATTATATTGATTCTACTTGGCGCAAAATACAGTCTATAGTCTGCTTTGCCAAAATTTAAAACCGCTCTGTCCCGCATTGCTGTATATTCAGATTTAGTGAGTTTCATTGAACTTCTTAACCGCCTCTCTTAATTCGATAGCTGTCTCTTCAACCACTCTTGGGTTACCGAAAGCACCGGCTGCAGTTTCGCTCGATGCATTCCACTTAATGCTATTTGCCCCTCTTAATGGCGGGAAAAACTTGACATGGAATCTAAAGAACTCTTCAGGGTTCTTGTACTCCTCACTATTTATAGGTGCATTGAATATTCCCATCATATATGGAAACATCCTATCGAATAGAGCATCATATGCTCCAATAATTGTCTTTAGCATGTCTGCAAAATCCGACTTAAGCATTTCGTCAAATTCTTTAAAACAACTTATATTACATTTATTAAAAATATATACTCCATACGGATACTGTCCAAAAAAAGGTAAGAAAGCCGTAAACGAGTTGTTCTCATATACTATACGCTTTTCAAAACGAAGTTCTTCTGCCAGTATTTCATCATATAGATTCATTTTGTTTTCATTATAATGGCTCTGTGCATTTTTAAATTCTATATCTATCTGTTTAGGTATAAATGGATATCCGTAGATTTGTCCATGTGGATGAGGCATTGTTGTACCTACTTCTGCGCCTCTGTTTTCAAAAGGAAATACATACTTAATCTTCTCATCGTTTGATATCTCTATCCATCTATTAATCCATAATTCTACTAATTTTTGGAGATGTTCATCGCTTAATTCCCAAATCTTTCCCTCATGATCGGGAGAGTATAGTATTACATCGCATTTACCATACGATTCTTTAGTGTGATAAGGACCTCCTGCAACATCGTCCTGTTCGGGTGGGTTGGTTGAAAGTATTGGAAAATCATTATGGTAACAATATACATCGTAATCATCAGGTACTTTACCGGAGCCTGGACAAAATGGACAATAGTCCACTGGCATATTCGGTCTTTTATCTCTACTCCCCGCTACCATTGTATAGTCATCAAGTAGTGGATTGTATCTTAATTCAGCCATTTACTTCATCCTCTCTATAACTATCTTTATTTCCCAATTATCACATTCCCCTGCATCAATCGGTCTTAAGCCGTTATCTATGGCTCTTTCAAGACTGTCATAAAATCCATTACTTGGTTCAAGTGCAACATTATAATCGCCATTAAAGCCGCCTTTAGTCAGCCATACACCAAAAAATGGCTGCTTTTCAAAGTCAAAAATCATTTTATATTTAAGACCTAACTGAGGATGAACCAGTGCCGCTTCAGATCTATCCAGCGCTTCATTATTATAAAACTTATATGCTCCATTATCCGGATATTCCGCAATCTTAGTTAAATTAAACCTATAATTTAAATCATCATGGACATTTAGTGCATCATGTCTAGAGTAAGGAAGCTCGATTCTCGAGTCCTCCAAAATGTTCAATAAACCGTGGTTTGCCCATAAAAAATGAACCGGAATAGCATCCTTGTTACATACTTCATATTTCATTAGGATTTCGTTGCCCTCGAGAGTAATTTCTCTTTTGAATGATAGTCCAAGACTTTTGGATTTTGTCTTTGACACTATTTTATCATCTATTTTTTCATTCACCCATTCAGCAGACCATAGGTCTCCGTGATCAGGAACTTCCACTCCTCTATAAGTGCAGGTATCAATTGTAGGAAAGCATTCATCAATTCCTGATGTATCAAACTCAGAGAAGTCAGCACCATAGGGTGGTTTTTCATAACTTCCATTCTTATTTTGGTATACAAATTCAAAATCTGATTTTAAATCTCTTATTGATACAATCTTTGCCCCGAAATTATCAAGTAATTCCAGGGAAAGATTGTCATTTACTAATTTTATAGTCTTCACTATCTCACCTATTTTTTCTTTAAGTACTTTCTAACATCGATAGCAACGGCTACTATTATGATAAGGCCTCTAATAATAAACTGAATATATGGATTTACTCCTAAATAGTTAAGTCCATAAGTAATAAACTGAAGTATTGTAACTCCTATTAATACCCCCGGTATTGTTCCTACTCCTCCTGAGAAGGATACTCCACCCACAACACAAGCAGATATTGCATCAAGCTCATATGAGAATCCGGTAGCTGATGTTACTGAACCAATTCTTCCTGCTTCTAAAAATCCTGCTAATCCATAAAGAACTCCGGATAGTAGATATATAAGCATTATATTCTTAACTAGATTTACCCCGGATACTTCTGCCGCTTCCGGATTGCCACCGATTGCAAACATATTTTTACCAAGTTCGGTTTTGTTCCATATTATCCAAACCACAAATGATGTGATTATGAGGAACCAGACGAGATTCGGTATATTTAAAAAATTCCCCTGTGCCAATGCCTTGTACTTATCTTGAAGTGTACCAATTGGCTGTGCCCCTTTTTCTTGTGAGTCAATGTAGATCTGTACAAGACCGAAAGCTATTAACTGAGTTCCAAGTGTTACGATAAAAGCGTGTATCTTTAAAACAGCTACACCAAAACCGTTGATTAGTGCAAAAACCACTGCTACTGCAATCGCAATTAAAAGTGGGATTAACATGTTTAATTCCGGAAGGTTTTGATACATTCTAGATCCATAGTTAAGACTTTGTAGAAGTGATGCTGATATTGCAGCCGAAAGCCCAAGTATCCTTCCTGCAGAAAGGTCTGTTCCTTGCAGCACTATAAGTCCGGCAACTCCAAGTGCCATAATGCCTCTGGTAGACGCCTGAGTTAAAATGTTCGTAAAGTTTCTAACAGATAAGAAGGAAGGTTCATACGCTATCATTCCCACTATCATAATTCCAAGTATAAAATAAAGTGCGTAGTTTAATATAAATTCCTGAGTTTGTTCTCTTTTCTTAAGCCTTTCAATTTCATTTTGGGTTTTTTTCTCGCTCATCTTTCTCCTCCTTACAGATATTTACTGGCTAGATGCATAATCTTTTCTTGATCCAGATTAGCTACATCTTCAATACCAGCCACTCTACCATTACTCATTACCATAATCCTGTCACATATACCCAGAAGCTCCGGCAGCTCAGATGACACCATAATTACCCCTTTGTCCTTGTTTACCAGATCAAGTATCAATTTGTAAATTTCATACTTTGCCCCAACATCTATACCTCTTGTCGGTTCATCTAATAGTAGTATTTCAGGATTGGTTAATAGCCATCTTCCAATAATTACTTTCTGTTGATTTCCACCTGATAATGATTTGATAAGAGTTTTTTGTGAAGGTGTTCTTACATTCATACTCTCAATAACCCAGTCGGTAGTTTTCTTGATTTTAGCATCACTTACTAGCCCTGTATTCTTGTAATTCTTAATGCTTGCTATTGTGGAATTTGCTGCGATATTAAGCATAGGAAATATTCCTGTAGCTCGTCTTTCTTCTGTTAATAGAGCAAATCCATTGTTAATCGCTTCTCTAGGGTTTTTGTTGTGAACCTGTTTGCCATGAAGGAACATCTCACCGGAGCCAACCTTATTTGCTCCAAATATATTCTCTAAAAGTTCAGTTCTTCTAGCTCCAACAAGCCCCGCCACTCCAAGAATCTCACCCTTTCTAAGCGAAAAAGTTACATCTTGAATTGATGGCTGATATTTTGCAGTTAAATTTCTAGCTTCAAAAATAGTTTCCTTAGGAGTATTGGTTTTCTCAGGGAATCTATCTGTCAGTTCCCTACCAACCATTAGTGCAATTATCTTGTCATTGTCAAGATCTTCTGCTCTTTCAGTTGCAACCCATTTTCCATCTCTAAATACTGTAATATCATCAGAGATTTGTAAAATTTCTTCCATCTTATGAGATATGTAGATAATTCCCATACCTCTTTCTTTTAGCATCTCTATGACCTTAAATAATACTTCTACTTCTTGTTCGGTAAGCGAACTCGTTGGCTCATCCAGCACGAGAACTTTAGCATTGTAAGATACTGCTTTAGCTATCTCCGCCATTTGTCTTTCTGATACTGAAAGCTTTTCCATAATGGTTTTAGGATTTATATTTAATCCCAGATCCTTAAATGCAAGCTCGGTGAACTCATTCATCATCTTGTGATCTATCATTGGTCCTTTTTTAGGAAATCTTCCAAGCATCATATTTTCTGCAACGGATCTTTTCATAACTTGGTTTAACTCTTGATGCACCATTGATACACCATTTTCAAGTGCTTGTTTTGGATTGTCAAAGTGAACTTTCTCTCCATCAAGGAATATTTCACCTTCATCTTCCATGTAAATCCCGAAGAGGCATTTCATCAGTGTTGATTTACCTGCACCATTTTCTCCCATTAAGGAGTGTACCGTGCCGGGTCTTAGCTTAAAATCAACTCTATCAAGTGCTTTAACCCCGGGGAAGCTCTTAGAAATACCCTTCATCTCAAGTAAATAATTAGATTCAGTCAGTTTAATCACCCCTTCATATGTATTATTAATTTTTGAGGTCGCCGTTTGGGCGACCTCAGTATTTTTTTATTTATTATTGTGCTTCGTAAGGAACGTATGGGATTCTAACTGCGATTCCACTTTCATCATATTTATAGTCTGTTCCATCGATGAAATCTTTACCTTGAAGTGAGTTTTGCATCATAGCATGAATTGCTGTAGCCATTGCTACATTATCCTGCTTAACAGTACCTGTCATTGCTAGATCGTTAATTACTTTTTGAGCTTCTTCAGTTGCATCTACTCCGAATACTCCAACGTATTTAGCAGGATCAATCTTTCCGTCTACTACCATGTTTAGACCTTGTGCTTGAAGTGCTGTTAAAGCACCGATAGCCATACCGTCGTTGTTTGCAATAACAACATCGATATTGTCAGCATCTTTAGCTAACCATGATTCCATAGCTGTAAGAGCTTTGGCATTGTCCCACTCAGCGATTTGTTCAGCAATCTTATTAACTTCGATTCCAGCTTCTTCAAGTGCTTCTACAGAATACTTACTTCTAGCTACTGCTTCAGCATTGTCGATTCCACCATGTAGTAGAACAAAGTCTAATTTACCATTACCATTTCTATCATGCTCGCCTTCTTTCCAGTAATCTGCAATTAGCTCACCTTGAAGAAATCCGGCTTCTTCAATTTTAGTTCCAACGAATCTTGCTTTATCATAAGTGTCATAAATGTTTCCGTCAGTTGGCTCTCTATTGAAGAATATGATTGGTACATCAGCGTTTTTAGCTTTTTCAATTACGATGTCAGCAGCTCCCATATCAACGATATTTACAACTAGTATGTCTGCACCTTTTTGAATTGCAACGTCGATTTGGTCATTTTGTTTAGCTTGGTCATTTTGTCCATCGTACTCTGCTAACTCTACATTGTCATCTTTAGCTACTAACTCATTGAATGCATTTCTTACAGTTGAAATGTAAGTATCACCATAAGTGTAGTAGAAAACTGCTACATTTTTCTTATCTCCGCTTGCTTCTGCAGCAGGCTCTTCTTTTTCTTCTTTAGGTTCTTCTTTTACTTCTTCTTTTTCTTCAGCTTTTTCAGCTTTTTCTTCAGTCTTTGGTTCTTCAGTCTTAGCAGGCTCTTCTTTTGGTGTACATCCTGCAAATACTGCCAGCATCATAGTAAGTACTAAGAATAATGCTATTAATTTTTTATTGAACATTTTTATACCCCCTTGTAATTATAATGGATGAAATTTTAAGTGGTGATTACCATCCATTATTCTAGTAAAATGATACCAAAAGCGTGTTATAGTGTCAATACATACGTTTTCACGCTGTTTTGCTAAATCGCTAATTAATCAGTCTTATATAATTTTCTCGTCAATAAAAGTTAAGCATAAGTCAATTTTGTAATATCTTTTATATGGTTTTTAATAAAAATAGTAAAGTTCAACCACTTTCGGGTTAAAGAAACCAGTGAAAATTGAAGCATATTTTTCAAAACGAAACTTTTTATTTATATGTGTAATATATGTTGGTAATTCAACGTCCGTGAATATCGCCCCCTCTATCGTAATATTCCCCCGAATATGTTTTGGTAATCCTTTAATAATAAGGATGCCACTATATTTTATATCGGATTCTATAATTGTATTTTCATCTATAGTAATAATTCCCGGAAGCAGTATTTTTTTATCCGATCTATAATGAACAAATGGTCCTATTACAAATTCCTTGATGACATCTTTATCTATTCTATGAAATTCAAGTTCTTCATCTACTGTATTATGGGCTTCTGAAACTTCTTCGTGAGTGATTTCTGAATCATCTTCATAGACGCCCTCAAGGTCATCTTCCATAATATCCTCTGCTTGCTCACTTTCTTTTATATCAAAGATATCTTCCTGTTCTTCGTCTGTGATTTCCTCTGATTCTTGGTCCAGTGATTCTTCCGGTGCTGTTTCGTCTAGATTGTCTATCTCCGCCTCTTCTTCATATTCTGTTATATCAGACTTCTCCTTGTCCTTTTTTTCGATATCGTCATTTTCTATATTAGTTGTTAACTCTTTTAGTTCAGCATATTCAATATAAGAATAGTTATTTCTAATCATTACCGGTATGTTCTGATCCATAAATATCATCTTGTCTAAGTATCCATCTATGAGTTCAGAATTGAATATGGTTTCGTAATCTTCTTTCACTGAATCTATATTAAATAGTAGAGTTTCTTTATAGAATAGATCGTTGTATAGCCTAACTTTGCCATTTGAGTTTAATATTATACCTTTATCAGAATTTTTAATTTCTAAATTAGTATATCCGTTTGAATCTTTTTCTATTGTGACGAGAAACTTTTTTCCATCAATTAAAGAGTTCAAACTCATTTTTAACGATGCTTTATCTCCACCTGATACTTCCCTAGCCAATCTTAACAGTTCGTGTTTATATTTTGTGGTATTAATTAAGCTGTCTATTGCCAGATATGAGTCAGACTCTGCTTTATATTTTAGATTATTGTAATCACTAATGTAAGTAGATAAATTGGCTCTATCCATTTTTGAATCAGTTACAGTAAGTACTACCATAAAGAGCAGTGCTAATATAAATATCGTATAAACTAATACATATCCTCTTTTTTTCATCTATTATTCCTCATTGCATATATCTGAGTTTTGTATTCTTTAGTAATATTATTTGTTATTTTAAGATCCAGAGTTATTATATCTGTTTCCAAATTATAGCCTGTTCCCTCGATAGAACTAACATTTTCTACTATAATATTTAATCCAATCTCGTTATAATTTAAAAAAGAAACTTTACTAATATCCTCTTCGCTAGTGTTTTGTGCAAGCCTATAAATATTACCGTCTCTATAAGCATAATAGACATAGGTATAATTATCTTTCTTTTTTAACCTGAGCATAAAACCAAGACTATTACTATATGGTTTATATAAAATAAAATCCTCATCACTAAAAATTTCTTGGGCAGAGTTAATCTCTTCAGATATTAAGTTTACAATATGTATAGCAGTATCTAAATTTTCATTTGCGGTATGAGCTGTATCAAGCGATTTAAAACTAAAATCTAAAAGCATACCGAAAATACCTATTATGATACTAGCTATAAATAGAGTTACAATTAGCTCAATGAGTGTAAATGCTCGTTTCTTTTGGTAATGCGATTTTTGTTTTATATTCTTTTTCATCATCCATAACCCTCAAATCTAATACAATAAATCTATGCTCTTCTGTTACTTTTAACTCATAATCAATGCCTTCAGGTAAAGCTAGTGCAGTTTCTATTCCGGTAAAATGGAAGGATTTATAATTTTCTATAACAGTCTGTGCATGCAAAGATAATTTCATATCTTTCTCCCCTACATTAGAATATGTATTACTAGTGTATATTGCAGGCAATAAATAAAGTGCTGCTATTGCTAGGATGGCTAGGGCAATTATTACTTCTATTAGTGTAAAGGCTCGTCTTTTCATATCATTCCTCTTTTATGCTTATTTTCCCGGAAGCAACCCCTATAGATACTGTATATTTTCTATGCTGACCTTCAAAAATTAATTTACCCGAATGAGAAGGACGACCCATTCTATTAAATACGATTGATTTATCATTAAATGTTGAGTCCGTTCTTTTCAGATACTCATACTCTATGTCTTTTATCATAATTGGCGCTCCTAGATTTGCTTGTCTTATTCTGTATCCAGCGGTAAGTGCAATATCAACAGTTACGGGATTTCTAGATACCATTGCCAAATTCCTAGCATACTTTAAATCTTTAATAAGAGTCCTAATTTCATTCTTTTCACGTATGGTATCAAGCGTTCCTAATTTTACTACGCCAATCGAAAGAATAATCGACATAATAGCTATTACTACAATAAGTTCTAAAAATGTAAAAGCTCTTTTCATCATACCCACCTCAAGCTCATAAGTATGTTTTCTCCATAGTTTACTGTAATTATATAAGCCATAAATATAAAAGGCATAAAAGCCAGTTTATATTTTTTGTCCTTTCCGGTAAGCAATAGGGCTGCACCTATAATTGCAGCAATCCAAAAGGATAAAAACATCATTAGAACTCCATTTTTAAAGTCAAAAAAGCATAGTAGCGCAATATACACCAACACATCTCCCTCGCCCATGGGTGGTTGTTCCATGCTTCTAAGTGAGAGGTATATGATGTAAAGAATTATTTGTAGTATGGCTACTGAAATTATAAATTTACGGCTTAAAAACTTTATAATTATATGTATAAATGCAATAACAAATAAAAACACCAGATGTGAGTCATAAATCGTCTGTGACTTTATATCAGTTAATACCATTATATATAGTATAGATACAATAAATATATAAGTTAAAAAACTAAAACCAATTCCTAGATTGTAATACCCTAATATAAATAGGATTGGGATTATAATTTCAGAAAGTAGTACATCAATAGGAATTTTAGCACCACAGTATATGCAACTTCCTCTTTGAAAAACATAGCTGAGCACCGGAATTAGAGAATAAAACTTGAGTTTTTCTCCACATTCAAAGCAGTGTGAAGCAGGTGCAACTACAGAGATGCACCTTAACTTCCTACTTGCTACTACATTTAAAAAAGATCCCATTACCAATCCAAACAATGCTAATAACAGATACATTTATAGTTCTAATCCGCTGATGATTCTTTGTGAGCAGAAGATACTTGACTTTCATCCGGAACTATATCTATAGTGCCATTTTCATCAATATTTACTACATAAGCATCGTGTGTATCTAATGGACAGTCGGGCCAAGTTTCAATATAGTCTTTCCAAGCATCTTTAGAATCCTTTGTCCAAGCTGCATTTACATCTCCATCTGCATTAGCTAAATATGTAGTAGCTGCCGCCCTTAATACTCTTACATTTGCCAAATGTGCAGCCTCACTAGCTGTCTTTCTTGATTTCATAAACTTCGGTAGTGCAATAGCAGCTAATAGTGCAAGAATCGCCACCACGACTATGAGCTCGATTAATGTAAAACCTCTTTTCCCCTTTTTTCTTTGCATTTTTTCCTCCTTTGTATTTATTTTAAAGACCAAGTCTTTATATTAAAAATCTACATACGTAACCAAATCAAACATCGGAATAGCAATTGAAAGTACTATAAACCCCACAACTACCGCCATTATCAGTATCATCATCGGTTCAAATACTGAGATTAGTCTTGCCATTGAAGTTTGAAGTTCCGTTTCATAGTATTTAGAGCTTTTTTCCATAACTGATTCGATTCCTCCGGTTTCCTCTCCTACCTTAATCATTGAAGTGAAAATCTCAGGAAAGAATTCTGTACTTTCAAAACTCTCATACAGTCTATTACCACTAGTAACTGAAGCGATTATATCTCTAAAAATATTCCTTATGTATAGATTTGTAGTTCCACTTTCTATGATATTTAATATATTGAGAACCGGTACCCCACAACCTGAAAGTATGGCAAAAATAGTTGATGTGTTGGTTATCCAGTTATACTTTATGTATCTCCCCAGAATTGGAATTTTTAAGACTAATTTATCTGTTCTATATTTAAAGTTATCGTTTTTTCTGTAGAGTAATAATATTAATAAAACGCAAATTAAAACTCCGATAATTAGCTTAATACCATGATCTATTAAAAATTCACTTATACCAATAAGAACTTTTGTTGAAAGAGGAAGCTCTCTTTGTGCTCCTTCAAAAAGATTTAGAAAGGTTGGAAATACAAATGTAAGTATAAATCCTAATACAACAAATGAAGTCATCATTAATATAGTCGGATATATTAATGCACTTTTAAATTTTCTATCATTTTCCGATTTTTTCATGTAATATTCAGACATCAGTGATAGAACTACATCTAGATTGCCACTAAGTTCTCCTGCTTTTATCATAGCTGCGAGTAGCTTTGAGTTTTCAAATCTTTCATCACTGATAGCTTCTCCAAACGATATGCCTGAAGTTATCTTTGTCTGTATTCTTTCAAGAATTTTTTGAATCGATGACTTATTCTTTTGAGCTATTACTATCTCAAGTGCATTATGTATACTTATACCTGTAGATGTCATTACAGACAACTGGTTTAGAATTAGCGAGATATCTCTTATGTCAATTTTTGTGCTAATGTCTTTATTTAATATATCTATAGTTCTTTTTAAAATATCATGGCGTTCCATAGTTCTCTCCTAAATTAAAGCTGTGTTTGAGTACATCGTCAAGCATGACTTCACCATTTATTGCTCTAATAATTCCATCGTAAATTAATGTTTTTACACCTTTTTCTTCACCTATTTGTCTTAAGCGATTTATATCTGCTTTGTTTTTAATAGCTTCAATAAAGTCATTATCTATTTCAAATACTTCTGAGATTACTTGTCGTCCCTTAAATCCACCTATGCAGCTATCACAACCCACAGGTCTCTTAAGTTTGATATTCGCATCAGATCCTATTATGGATTCTATTAAATGCTTTTGAGATTGGTTTGGTACATAGTCCTTTGAGCAAATGGGGCATAATTTTTTAACGAGTCTTTGAGACTGTACTCCGGCTAGTGCAGACGCTATTAAATAAGGCTCAATACCCATATCCATAAGCCTTATAACAGCGGAATAGCTGTCGATAGTATGCAATGTGCTCAGTATCAAATGCCCCGTGATAGCTGCTCTTACTGCAATACCAGCGGTTTCACCATCTCTGATTTCTCCAACCATTATAATATCCGGATCAGATCTAAGCATGGACCTAAGTCCCACACTAAAATTCATACCGGCTTTTTCATTCACCTGCATTTGATTTACACCCGAAATTTTAAATTCCACAGGATCTTCAATAGTTATGATATTTACATCATCATTGTTTAATTCTTTAATAAGTGCATAAAGACTCGTGGACTTGCCGCATCCGGTAGGACCGGTACTAATCAACATCCCACTTGATTTATTAATTATCCTTTTAAGAGTTTTTAAGTTATCAGTAGAAAATCCAAACTCATCAAGTTTCATATTATATCTACTACTGTTTAAAATTCTAATAACAGCCTTTTCCCCATGCAGCACAGGGGTTATTGCAATCCTTAAATCCGTATCAACGGAATCTTTCCAGCTAATTCTGCCATCTTGAGGTAGCCTTCTTTCTGCTATGTCTAAATCCGACAGGATTTTAATCCTAGTAACTACCTCTGAATGTCTATTTGATGGCAGCTCAAAAGCAGGTACAAGATCACCATCTACCCTAAACCTAATTCTAGTTTTGTCTTTTCCCGGTTCTATATGTATATCGGAAGCTTCTTTTGAAATTGCTTCATCAATTATTGAATCTATTAAATCCATAACTTCAAAATTTTCAATATATTGAAATCTCATTTTAATCACCAATAAAGCTTATACCCAGTAAAGAATTAATATATCCTACCATCGTAAAGTTCATTAATTTGTTAAACCTTTTGTTAATTTTAGGCTTAAAATTATTATTCTATAGCAAAGTATTTTGTAAAATAAAAAGACTTTTCTGAAAAATTATAGAAAAGTCTTTTTATTGATTTATACTATTTTCTTTATTTCTTGATTATTTTCCACCAGATAATTTGATCGACTCTCATCTAGCTCTACTTCACATATTAATGCTTTAAATATAGGGAAACCCGATATCTCGTCATAGTTGTCAGCGCTTATAATTCTATTTAAATCAGCCTTTCTCCAGTGAATATCCTGAGCTATAGATCCTCCGCCCATCTGAACTTCTACTTCAGATTGAGGTAAATCTTCAGTTACCTTAGCCCAAAACTCTACTTCTCCAAACTGAGTTTTTAATAATATCGGATCTCCGTCTATGATTCCTCTTGCTGAGGCATCTTTGGGATTTATACTTACCAGAGGTCTTATGTGATATTTGAGCAGTGTTGAATTATTTAAAAACTGAGATCTAAATTTACTTGCTATTCTGGCGCCTGTATTCATTGTTAATGGATATTCTTTTGGCGAATCCTCACTAAAGATATTGAATGCGGGCTTTTTATATACCGGAAGTGGATCATACCCAAATCTTTCAAGTATGGTGGAATGTATTTCTATTTTTCCTGTTGGCGTTGGAAATCCGGGTTTGCCGTCTGCTCTTAATAGTGAACTCTCATGTTTTTTATAAATTCTTTCAGGAACTTTTCTTTCGACTTTACTTCCCTTTAGAAATTCTTTTTTATCATCTTTATCATCAAAAAGTGAATCCGCAATCTCTTCTAGTGTTACCGGATATCTTTCTCCATATCCAAATCTAGCTGCAATTAAATGAAGTATCTCTGTGTCGCCTTTTGATTCATAGTATGGTTTAATTGCTCTTGGTTTTGCCATAATTGAAGAAGGAGTTACTTTGTAGCTGTCTATTTCAAAATATGTCGATGCAGGAAGTACAACATCTGCATAAAGGGAGTCTTCTGTTAAGTATCTATCCACATTTACAAAGAAGTCCAATCCATTTAGTGCCTTTCTATATAGTTCCGTACTCGGATAACTCGTCAAAATAGATGATCCTAAGTTTAATAAAAATTTAATAGGATATGGTTTTTCTTCAAGTACAGCTTTTGGAAATCTCATAAATTGAGCCGTTTGGAGTAAATGATTAAAAACAGGAAACTCCTCAGCACCAATTGGAAGTGGATCACTTGGCTTTATATCAGAATACTGAAGAGATGGATTTGCACTAAGTAATAAGGTTCCTTCCACATCAAGATAACCTAAAAGTGCCCAAATTAAGTATACCGATCTTATAGTTTGTACTCCTGAGTTGCTATACTCAATGCCTGTATAGGTCAGTAAAGAAGAACGCTTAATACTTGCAAGTTGTTCGGCGAGGTCTATTACTGCTTCTTTTTTAATTCCGGTATGCTTTTCAATTGTATTGTATTCAATTTTATTTACATAATTTGATAGTTCTTCAAATCCATGACACCAGTTTTCTACAAATTCCTTATCATAGAGCTCTCTTTCAATTAGTGTCTTTATTATTCC
>JAEZWM010000104.1 GCA_023443025.1 Bacillota bacterium | reverse complement strand
TTTATCTCCTCAGCTATATCGTACTCGAACTCTTCTCCCAGATATGATTTTAGCATCCTCTTACCTGCAACTTCTGCAACTGAAGAGATTGAATATCTCATACCTAAGTCCCCTTCTACAGTACGCTTAGCGAATGGTTCTTCTAAGCCCCTTAAAAAGACTGATGGTTTGCTGGGTGCCCCCTCCGCTATAGAGTGTATATCAGTAGTTGCTCCACCGATATCTATAACTGCTAAATCTCCAAGTCCATCTTCGTCTTCAGTCCCTTTTGATAGGACTTCAGCGGCTTTAAGTACTGCTGCCGGCGTTGGCATAACTATCCCGCTTATCTCTTCTTTTACATGAGTCATACCTTTAGCTTTAGTAATGTTCTCCATAAAGATTGACCTTATGGTTTCTCTACTGCTTTCAACATTGAGTTGATTTAGCTTTGGCATGACATTTTCAGCGATATAGTACTCAACACTTTCACCAAATATGTCTTCTATTTCATCTATACAGGATTTATTTCCTGCAACGACCACGGGCACTTTTACTTCAAAATCTTTTAGCATTTGTGCATTGTGTAATATACACTCTGAGTTTCCGCCGTCTGTTCCCCCTGCTAGTAGAATCATATCAGCGTTTGAGCTGACAATTTCTCTTGCTTCGGATTTGTTTATATTGTGACTGTAAGTTCCAACAATTTTTGCTCCTGCACCAAGAGCAGCACGTTTTGCCGCTTCACTTGTCAATTCAGGTACAAGTCCTATCGCTACAATTTTTAGTCCTCCTGCTGCAGATGAGCAGGCTACTTTCTTTACAATTTCAAAATCGGTTCCTACTTTTTCTTCAAGTTCAGCCATAGCATTTCGGTAACCAATCATTACATCTGTTTCAACTGTTGTATAGGCTTTAGCAGTAGCAACTATTGTCTCACTTTCTATGTCAACCAGTGTTACTTTAGTATTTGTACTTCCAAAATCCACGAACAAATATGCTCTCATAAACTCTCCCTATTAATCAGGAAAATCCTCCTTTAGGTCTCTAAGTGTAGTATCAATTGATGTTCCTGGTGGATACACTCTATCGAATCCCATCTTTTCGAACCTAACTTTTACCTCATCAAAGTTCTGTTTACCAACTACAATATTGCCTCCAACATATAGTTTGATTCCTTCTAGACCTGCTTCATCACACTTTTCTCTTAGACCTCTACAATCCAGCTCTCCTTGTCCATAAAGAGATGATACCAGAATTGCATCTGCATTTGTTTCAACTGCTGCGTTAATAAAATCCTCTTGTGGCGATAGTACTCCAATATTGATTACTTCATAACCTGCATCGGTTAATGAATAATCTAATATTTTGTTTCCAACCGCATGACAATCGGAACCAATAACGCCTAATACTAATTTAACCTTTTTTGACATGTCCTAACCTCCATTTTTAGATTATCAAACGTTTTCAAGCTTACTATAACAATTATACTACAATTTTAGACCTAATCCTACATTGTGTAGTCTATTATTTTACTTTTTTTGCTAAATTTCTTAAATTATCCATTAAAAAATAGCTATCTTAATTAGCGATAGCTATGGAATTAAGGAATCTTTAGCAAGCATAGCAATTCCTTCTATAAATTTTCTAATATGTATACTTCCCTTAATATTTGACTTTCCGGATAAAAAATCCATTTGTTTTCTAAGCTCATAAAAATCAAAAAGGGCAGCAGCATATCTGTCGAACACCAAACTGTCATAATCTTCCAGTCCAATCAGAGCTACATAGTCCATAGCTCTTTGAGTTGATCTTCTTATCTTTTGTTCAATAGTTTTTGATTTTTCATTGGTTCGTAAGCTTAAGTTATCATATAAATCCGACAACAAATAGTCCGTCTTTCCCGATTTTTCTTTTTCATTCGTCATGATAATAAGCTCTTTAAGCTCACTGTATCCACCGGTTCCTTGCAGTCCAAGACTGATCAGTATCCTATCAACTTCCTTATCAAAGCTTATAGGCTGGTTTGGACTGAAATCAATACTGGATATCTCATTTCTATTTACTATCTGTTTTATTTTTAATTCCATCTGTTCTAAGTCAGCAAGTCTTAAGGTTTGCTCTATTATGTGTATGGTCTCACTTATATTTATAGGCTTTTTAATATAAAAGCTCACACCGTTGTCGTAAGCTTTAGAGATAACTTCAGGATCGGTAATGCTTGAAATCATAATAAATTTACCCGTATACCCCTTATTCCTTGCCCTTCTAATAACCTCATTGCCATCAATACGCCTTAGTGAGTAATCTGTAATTACTAAGTCAGGATTAAGTGACGTGATAATATCAACTGCACTTTCGCCATCTTCAATCTCCTCAAGCACCTCCCCGAGCTGTTTCTGCTCGATGATAAAACTTAAAATCTTAAGGATTTCAATATTTTCATCACAAATTAGTATCTTACACATATACTCACCTCCTCCTGAAAGATGTCTCTTATTATAATTATATCTTTAATGCAATAAAAAACCACCTTGCTATTACAGCTTTATCTATAAATTAAATCGAAAAATTATAAAAGAGTGGCAAAACCACTCTTTCATTATATACTTTATAGAATGTAAACTACATCCTATGCATAAATCGTTCTACAGTTCTTAGTGACCAATAAATATGCATTTCTATTGCTTCAGCTGCAGCTTGATAATCTTTATCTAAAATTCTTTCAACTATCTCTAGATGTTGTATAGCACTTGCTTTAGAAGTCTCATAATTATTATATGCCGTTTGTCTATTCCTTCGAATTTTAAAGTTTATATCTGTCATTATCTTTTTTATATATTCATTATCCGACTCGAAAATTATCAATTCATGTAGCTTAGTATCGAGATCATATAACTCCTTTATTGCTTGTGCCTCCATCTCATTTATTTCTAGCTTTTCTGCAACCTTTTCTATGTCTACTTTAAGTTTTTCAAGCTCTGATTTACTTATATTATTTATTGATGTTTTAAGAGCTTTGGTCTCAAGAGCAACCCTAACTTCATATATATCAAGTATATCTTTAAAAGTAATGCTGCTTACTAATGTTCCAACACCATCTATAGATTTCAATACCCCTTCATTTTCTAACTTTCTTATAGCTTCTCTAACCGGTGTTCTACTCATATTGAGTGCCTTAGCAATCTGTGATTCAGGCAAAATTTCTCCTTCTTTAACTTGACCGTCTATTATCATTTTTTTAATAGCCTCGTAAGCAACGCTTGATAAATTCTTTTTTTCTAATTTTCTCAATTTATTTTGCAATTATGCCTCCACCGATATTTATTTTTTCCTATATACATAATAATATATATAATTTTGTAAAAAATCAACAATTATTATAAAATATTTGCCTATATTAATTGCAAGTTTTCATCTCTTTTTACTAGAGGTAATAAAGCTTCAGAAACACTTATTCGCTCTAACTCTAGTGTGTTTTTAATTTTTACTATTTTAAGATTTTGTTTATCTACCCCTCTAAGTACTTTAATAGCTACTTTTATCGCTTCGTCTTCATTCTGTGCTATTAGTGGGATTTTACAGTCTTCTAATATCTTTGGTGCTATGGCATTTGCATACATTGCTTCTAGATTTAGCTTATCGAAAGCTTTTTTTGTAATGATATCAAATATACCCATCCCTATCCCATTTCCATGAGACTCTTCGGTAATATCAAGCAATATCATCTTATCAATATTAGGCACTACTGCACTAAACTCTTTTAGTACATAGCTTTTACCCAGTATATTTGGGTCATATCCTGCACCAGAGATATTCTTTCCAATCTCTTCAACTATTAATATATCGATATCCGGGATCATCAATCTAGGCATGTTTTTCTTAGCTATCTTTAGAAGCTCGATTTCTCTTTCTATAATTCTGTTTGACTCTACAAATTCAACCATAGCTGTTTGATCATATGCATTTTCAATTATACCTACTCCAAAAGCTATATTAACTTTGTTAATTATAATCTTTGCAGATTCTTTTATAATGCTTCCAAATTTTTCAAAATCTTCTTCATGTATTTGTGAACAGCCAATATGGTTACCCAAACCAATTACCAGCATCTTACATATTCCACTTTGTATATCATCTACGAAGTCGGTATGTAATTTAATTCTATTAATAGGTATGACAGCATCTGCCTCGTATGCTACCTTGTCAAAATATACATCAAACCCACTTTTAGTCTCTCCTACCTTAACTACTTCCACTTTAGTAATAACGGGTACTTTTAATTCCTTTTCGGTAATACCATAATATTCAAGTACTTCTCTTTGTCCTTCTTCAGTTCCACTTCCATGACTCCCCATTGCTGAAACGATAAATGGTTCAGCTCCCATTTTTTTTACTATATTCACAACATTTTTTACTATTTGTTGTAAATTACGAATTCCTCTACTCCCGACTGCTATCGCAACTTTTTGTCCCGGTTTTATGGAGTTCTTAATATTTGTTTTATTACTTTCATCATCCATACATTTATTTATGTCTTTAAGTTCAGTGCTTTGAAATAGTTGTTTTACATCATACATTTTTGGAAGTTCGATATTCATATCTTTTTCTAATAAAATTGGCATTTTAAACTCCTTAATAACTAATCTCATATGCAAATTATATATTCTTATATATTATTTTTTATATTCTCCACTAAATTCTCAACGGCTATCGTCCTTAAATCTAAAAGAGAATCAACAGATGCATAAGAAATGTGAGGCGTGACCATAATACCCTTTGTATTTATTATGGGATCATCTGCATTTGGAGGTTCTTCTTTAATTACATCTAAAACTGCCCCGCCTATGTTTTTGTTGTTTACAGCTTTTATAAGTTCTGTCTCGTCTATAACTAACCCTCTTGAAGTATTGATAATAAGGGCACTATTTTTCATTAATTCAAACTCTTTTTTACCAATACGATCTCTATTAACTTCAATTCCTCGAATATTTACACTGATATAATCAGCCTGTTTAAATCCCTCTTCCCAGGAAACGAATGAAAACCCATACTCTGACACCTGTTCTTCAGTCATATAATCATCGTTTATTATTACCCTCATCCCAACGTTCTTGAGTTTCTTAGCAATTGCTTTACCTATGTTTCCAAATCCAACTATCAAGGCAGTTTGTTTGCTTAACCTTCTAGTATTACTAACAACAGTTTCGGCGCCCCATTTACCCTCTTTCAAAAATAATTTTAAATTATCATGATAATAATCTATTGGCTTATTATGATTGAGAATAGCAGCCAAAGTATAATCTGAGATATCGTCGTTACAATATCCTCTAACATTGACTACTGAAATACCTAAATTCTGGCAGGTTTCAATGTCGATGTTCTCATATCCTGTACCAAATACCGATATACATTTACACTTTTCTAATTTATTAAGAATATTTTTATCTAATTTAATACTAACTTGGCATAGAACACCTTCGATTTTATCGCCATATTTAATAGCATCCTTTTCGAAGTTATCTCTTGATATGATTACTTCAGTATTTGGAAAGTAATCCTTCAAAAGTCTTTTCTCTAATTCATAGTCCGGCCATTCATTATCCAATATCCAAATCATCGCGATACCCCTCTAAAATACTGTTGTTAATGGTTTAAAGAATGTTACAAGCATCAGAATTGTAATTAGAGCAAAAATAAACATCATAATCTTTGAGGATAATTCCTCCATTCTCACTTTAGAAATAGCTGCGGCAACGAACAAGTTTATTCCATATGGCGGAGTACAGAATCCAATTGCCAGGTTCATAGTTAGCATTATACCAAATGTTACTGGACTCATTCCAAAGCCCATTACTACCGGTAGTAGTATAGGTGTAAGAATTATAGTAGCAGGTATATTGTCTATAAACATTCCAACAAGAAGTAAGAATAGGTTGATTAGGAGTAGTACTATAATACCATTGTCGCTTAGACCAGTTATCATTGTAGCTACTTTCAGTGGAATTTGCTCCATTGTCAATAGTGCAGCAAATGCAGTTGATAAACCAACCATAAAAGTGGTTGCACCATTTACAACAATTGCTCCTTTAAATGCTTCATATGCACCTTTTAGATCAAGCTCTTTATAAATAAATACCCCGACTAGGAATGAATAAACCACAGAAACTACAGCCGCTTCAGTAGGTGTAAATTTCCCAGAGTATATACCTCCTAGTATTATTATTGGTGATAGTATTGCCCAAAAAGCATCTTTAAATGCAATTCCAATCTCTTTAATGCTCTTTCTTTGACTGCTTCCTTTATACCCTTTCTTTTTAGAAACTATGTAACATACAAGCATAAGTGCTACACCCATCAAGATTCCGGGGAGAAATCCAGCAGTAAAAAGATTAGTAATTGACGCTCCTGAAACAACACCATAAATTACAAAAGGTACACTCGGAGGAATGATTACTCCAATCGTTCCAGCTGCTGCCGTTAATGCTGCTGAAAATCCTTTATCGTATCCATGATCAACCATTTGTGGAATCATAAACGCACCAACTGCGGATACAGTTGCAACTGCAGAACCTGAAATCGCTGCAAAAAACATACATACAATGACCGTTACCATCCCAAGTCCACCTGTGATATGTCCTATAAAGCTTTCAAAAAAATTAACGAGTCGCTTAGCGATTCCACCACTACTCATTAAGTTTCCTGCCAGCATGAAAAACGGAATAGCTAATAACGGGAATGAATCTACTCCAGTTATGGCATTTTGTGCAATCATCAATGTTGGCATAGAAGTAAAGTTGACCATCGTTACAAGTGTTGCAATTCCAATTGCATATCCGATTGGAACGCTTAGTAGCAATAATATAAAAAATACTCCAAATAGAACTAATGCATCCATTTATTAAATCTCCTTTCCTTCTATCGAATTAAACCCTTTAATCTGGTCAACAATATCTAATGCTATCCTTAAAAGTAAAATAATAGAAGCGATTGGTAAAGCTGCATAAACATACACAAGTGGTAGTCTCATACCAGAAGATAAAGCATTTCGTGACTGCATAGAGATAAGTAATCTAACTCCAACTACAACTAAAAATGTATTAAATGATAACCAAATAATGTCGACAATTAATTTTATAATTTTGTGTGCTTTTTTTGATTTAAAAACAGTATAAATCATATCTACTTTAATATGTTGATTGTTAGCATAAGCTATACTTACCCCTAACCATATCTGCCAAATGAATATGTATCTTGAAAGTTCTTCTGACCATGAAATAGAAGTATTAAAGACAGATCTCATAACAATCTGGAAGAAAACTAACAGTACATTTAATGCCAAACTTGCTATCAATACTCTTTCTTCAAATAAATTATATTTTTCTAAAAATTTTCTCATACCTTCCTCCTAAAACTAAGAAGGGGGAAATCCCCCTTTTTAGTTATACTTTTCACATAAGTCGAATAATTCTTTACCAAATTTACTTTCATATTTGTCATACATTGGTTTTAATTGATTAAAGAAAACTTTCTTTTGCTCTTCAGTTAGAACATTAACTTTAAGACCACCTTCCGTAGCTAATTTATCTATAGCTTCTTGATTGTCTTTTAGTTCCATTTCTCTTTGAAGTTTTACGTAGTTCTTTGATTCTTCCTTTAAAATCTCTTGTTGTTCAGCAGTAAACTTTTCAAATTTCGCTGTGTTAAATATAAAAGCTAAGAAATTATGAACATGCTCATCAACACTTAAGTATTTTTGTACTTCATAGAATTTGTTAGCATATATTAATGATGGAGGGTTCTCTTGAGCTTCAACAGTTCCTTGTTGTAAACCGGTGTAAAGTTCTGTATAACCCATAGGAGTTGCATTTGCACCAAGTGTATTATAGAAGTCGATGAAGATAGGACTTTCCATAACTCTCATTTTTAATCCTTTTAAATCCTCAGGTTTTTCAATAGCAACAGTATTTGTTGTTGTACTTCTTGGACCATTATATGAATATCCAAGGGATGTAATGCCTTGTTCCGTAAGTTTTTCGTTCAAGTATTCACCGACATCTCCGTCTAGAGCGTTAAAAGCTGCTTCTGAACTAGTGAATAGGTATGGCATATCTAGAACTCCAAAGTCATCTGAATATGCTGTAAGCACTGATGTTGTTGGAAGAGCAGCATCTAGTGTGCCCATTGCTACAGATTCCGTTAATTGTACGTCTCCACCTAGTGCTCCATTCGGATATAATTCAACAACTATTTGATTGTTCGTTCTTTCTTCAACTGCTTTTTTAAATTCCGCTAGTGCTCTGTGAGTTGATCTGTCTTCAGGCTCTACGTGACCAATTTTGATTATAGTTTTTTCACCTGTTTTTGGAGTTTCTGTTTCTGTTGTTTCTGGAGCTTTTGTTTCTGTGTTACCATTACAGCCTGTCATAAGTGCAAGTGCCATTACGGTAATAATACCTATTAATACTTTTTTCATTTTATCCCTCACATTCATATTTTAATTACTATATAAACAGTATAAAGTTATCTAGATTTTATAATATAGTTATTAGTTCATTATCCGCATCAATACGAATCATGTCTCCTTCTTTTACAACTTCGTAAAACTCAGGATCAACTTTGTCTACCATTGGTATTTCAAAGATTATCGCTGATGAAACTAAAACAGTTTCAGGATATTGTATTATCATCCCCTTAGGTGCGTTATTCTTCATAGTTAATTGAAACAGTCCATCTGCTTGTACCACTGAGCTTCCCTTTCCTTCCGGGAAAACCATTATTTTATTAGCTATGGACTTTCCTTCTAAGTCATGAGCAGGCTCAATTACTTCGCCTGTATCCGGATTAATAAGATAAAACATAATGTTATCTTTAGAAACTATGACTTCTCCTTCCGCAACTCCCTCTGATATTTTATGGCATTTAAATTCTTTTTTTGTCATTATTTTACCTCCCCAGTTAATGCAGCTTCTACACATGTATCAAGGTCTCTTATCACAAAGTGCATACCTCTTCTTTGTGGATAGTAAGCACATTTTGGTGATTCAGTTATACCAATCTTACCATTTAAATGTCTCCAACATGGTTGGTCAGGACATGTATCTGGAACGATAACACCGCCTGCATTTTCAATTATTTCGTCAAGGCCCATTCTCTCTGCCATCTCTTTAACATGAGATGATGTTAAGATCCACATTTCTTTTTTAAGTTTCTTGCCATTTACTAAGTTTGCAATTCTTTCAACTTCTTCTAATGTGAAGTGAGGACAACCAAACATAGCAAAGTCAATTTCTCTATTACCTTCAAGCGATATTTCAGAGTGAACTTTTTCCATATCTTCGTTAGTAATTACCACTTCTCTCTTTGGTTTTTTACCACCAAAAGCGGTTTCAATATCCGGAGCTTCCGGTGTAGTCCCAACTATGTGGAACATTCCATAAGCACCTGATGTATTTAATTGAGCACATAAGTTCCTTAATGATTCTTTTGATACATGCTTTGGCAGACCAACAAAAGCTGGTATTCCACTACCGATTTTCTTTCCACACATACCTAAGATATGATAATCGTATGGAGACTTGATATCTGCTTCAACTCTTACAAGTATATCAGCATGTCTATTCTCATCTAGGAGAAGACCATATTCTGGAACATATCCAGTAATAGCTGCACATAGAGCACTGTTTGCTCCCTCTCTATTACTTCTTGCTCCCCAAACTCCATTAACATATGGAGTTGCACTTGATTCCGAAAATGCAGTTACTTCTCCAAAATTAGGCACATTTGTATCTATGTACGGTGTACAGTTATAACTTAAAACTGCCCCTAATGCTTTATATGCATTATGAGTTCTTTGCATCAAATCAGCAAATTCCGGGTCAACCATGTCTCTATCTTTAAAGTAAGATAAACAAAAACCTGGGTTTACTGTTGGAGCCACTCTACATTTAGCACCCATTTTTAACAGCTTTTCTGCAAACCATAAATCAGCTTCTTGGTTGCTTAAAGCTACGTGAGCACGTGTTATTGGCACCATTCTTTTTGCTCCAAAGGATTCTCCAATTGCATACTGAATCTTCATAGCTAATTGTGTACCATCTCCATATTCACCATCTAACATGGCTTGTTGTTCTTTAGTTAATTCCAATTTTATTCCTCCTTGTTATTCTAAATAGGTAGCAGTTTTGCACCTGTATACATCTATTATATAATTATTATTCTGCTTGTCAACTATTTTTTGGTTTAATAAATATAGTTTCATTATTTTTTTAAATCCTTTTTAAATTTCAAGAGGATTTTCATAAATTGTCTATTATATAATAAATGTTTACTAATTTAGTTGATAATAATCAGATTAAATAAAGAAAGGCGACTAGACAGTTCAGTCTAGTCGCCTTTTAGATAATAAAATTAATATTAAATTTTGATTAAAAGATTATCCCATTAAATGATATTCTAAGATTTGGTTTTTATCGAATCCTTCTAGTCTTAAGAAGTAGTCAAGGTTGTTTAGAAGGTAGTCAAGTTTTACCGGTCCTACTAGTTCAGTACCTGTAACTTGTACTCCGTATCTTTCTGCTTCTCTCTTAACAAATTCATAAGCTCTGTAGATTGGAGTTTGAGCACAGTTAAATAGGTTCATTGAAACTACTACTCCTTCTCTTTCAGGGAATTTAATTCCAACTGATCTGATAGTTGAGAATCCACCTGATGGTCCTCTAAGTGCTTTAGAGATTTCTTTAGCTATATTTACATCTTCAGTTCCTAAGAAGATATTGTAAGCTGTAAGTCCTTCTAAGTCAGCTGACACGATTGTTGCACCGTATTGATCGCTTAGTTTTCCATCAACTGAAAGGTCCGGTTTTCTTGATTCGTAATCAGGATTTGAAGAATCTTCAAGAAGTGCTTTAAGTCCTTCGTATTGTCCTTTTCTGATAAATGAAATAGATTTTTTATCTTCAGTTCTTGCATTTTCTCCTGAGAAGAAGATTGGCACTTGGTATTTTTCATGTAATTCTTTTCCGATTTCTTCAGCTAATTCTTTAACTTCTTCAAGTTCTATATTGTGAAGTGGGAATAGTGGAATTGTATCTTGAGAACCAATTCTTGGGTGAGTTCCTTCTTGCTCTCTCATGTCTACATTTTCATAAGTGGTTTTAGCCATTTCAAGTAGAGCTTCTTTAAGTGGTGCAGGCTCTCCAATAATTGTTAATACTGTTCGGTTAAAATCATACTCAGGTTCACAAGTAACAAGCTTAACGCCTTCTTTGTTTCTGATTGTGTTAGCAACCTTATCGATTACATCTTGTCTTCTACCTTCACTAAAGTTTGGTACTGCTAAAATAAATTGTTTCTCCATCAGTATACCTCCTAGTATATTAATAATTTTATCTAAATATAATGTGCATAAATAGCGCTGCAAGTGGCATTGCTATCAATGTTCTCTGTAAAAATACTACCATTAACTCTCTGAACTTCATTGGAATACCTGTGTTCATAATTACAACTACTGACTCTGCAAGGAAGATAATTTGTAGCATTGAAACTACTGTTACAAAGAATCTAGTCTTCACATGAAGATTTGCTGCATTATCTGCTATTGTAAGTACTGGTATAAACATCTCAGTAACTCCTGTTGGGATTGCTTCAGCTGCAGCCATAGCATCCGGAACACCTAGTATCTTTGTGAACGGAAGGAAAAGATATCCTATCCATGTAAAGATTGGAGTGTACTTTGCAGCTATCATTCCTAGAATACCAAATGCACAAAGTAGCGTAATAACCTTCGGTAGTACCGGGAATGCATCAACGATACTGCTCACTATTCTCTTTGGCATTGAACCTGAAACAAATGCTCTTTTTGTTCCTCTATTAACTCCGGTTTTGAGCATATCAATACCAAATTTCATCTTTTCATCTTGTCTTTGTTCCGGTGTTTGTTCATTTCCGTTATAGAATAAGTGAGGTTTCTTTGATACCGGAGGTATTCTTGAAATTATCGCAGCAATAACAAATGCTAAGAAGAACGAAACAAAATAAGTAACTACGAAATGTTCAGAAATTTTAGCAGCTTCCATTACTACATAGGCATATCCTACTGAAACTGCACTAAAACAAGTCGCAACTATACACGCTTCTTTAGCAGTGTAGTTGTTTGATCTATACATCCTACCTGTGATTATAATTCCCATTGTAGTCGAACCAACGAATGATGCTGTTGCGTCTACCGCTGATTTTCCGGGAACTTTAAACATAGGTCTCATGATTGGCTCTAGTAGAACTCCAAAGAAGTCTATCAAGCCATAATCAGTGATGAAAGGTATAAAGAATGCTCCCACCGGTATGATAGCTGCTACCCCTATTACAACCCCGGGAATTACCATTCCGGCAGTTGCTGGTCCTACCAATACTTCACTTGAGTGGTAAATCCCGGTTTGATCTAAGAAATACATTAAGATAAAGAATCCACCTAGCATATAAAGTATCGGATGCACTAACGAGTCTGCCTCAAAGTACTTGTATACCTTAGAATCTTTCTTTGCAAAATACTTACCATAAACACTAAGAATGCCTGTTAAGCATAAAATAATAGTACATATTAATAATGACCCTACTTGTTTACCATTTATGGTAACCAACTTGTCCACTAATGAAATTAATCCATTATAGATAGTTCCAAATAGTATACTCCCATCACTCATCGGTACGAAGAATACGAAGATTGCAATTGCAGAGATTATGGCAAACTTAATAACATTTGCTGTCCAGTCTGTTTTATCAAGTTCAAAATAATCTAAACTCTTCGGATCGTCCAAATCAACTTTAGACAAATCGTACTTTTTACTTTTTAAACCGTTTTCCATCTTGCCCCCCTATAATTTTTTTCTGTAAATGTTTGCATACATACCGTCAACATTACAGTAGATTTGATTCATCATTATTTAATGCAATATGTATGCCAATTAAAAATTTTTATATTCTTTATGTATATTTATTATCGTTTTTATATTGATTATGCCCAATACTTATAATAAGTTTTAATCATGAACTATAAAAGACCGGATTTTTGTAATAAACTTA
>JAEZWM010000070.1 GCA_023443025.1 Bacillota bacterium | reverse complement strand
CTTTTAAATCTAAAAAGGAGGATGGAGTATGGATTTTCAATTAGAACTTTTTACAGAGGATCAGAGTTTCGATAAGGACTCTACACTTCATATCACTTATGAAAACAAGAAATTGGATATGTCAATCGAAGAGATTTTGATGCATCAAGATTTAATAATTTTATTGGAATTACTTATTCCATCTCTCTGGCTTTTATTAATGACCATCTATCTAAATTGATAATTCTCTAATAGTAGTAGGAATATATGATTATAAATCCAAGTTTGAAGCCAATCAAATGGCAAAAAATATACAATCTCGGTTTGTAAGAGACTTCTCATTAGAAGCTGTTAGCCTTTATCAAGAACTATCAACGGAATCAAAAGTTAAGTTAGATAAAAAATAATTGAAGTCAAAGTCCCTACACCTTATATCATCCATTCTAAATTTTACCTAATGGAAAACGAAGACGGTGATAATAGGATTATACTTAGATCCGCCAATCTTTCAAGTAGAGCTTTCAACAAGGATATACAGCAATATGAAAATATTATAATTTACGATAATAACCCCCTTATGAAGTCTATAAGGAATATTTTAAAGAGCTTGGACCGATACTTAGCGAGTACTTCCCAAGCGAAGTACTTATAATGAAAAACTCGGGAAATTAAAAAGTTAACTAAGGATGAAATTGTAAATGTAGATAAAGTCTTTAAACTAACAAACAATAACATTGAAAAAATCAGATCAAAAGCTCCCATAGACACTCTTGATAATATAAAGGAAAAGGTTGCGATCGGCAACGTACCCGAATCTATTTTTAATGAGATGAAAAATATAGATAGCGATAAAGGTGCCATTGACACTGAAGAAAAACTTAAGACTCAAATAGATGATATGGCATATGAACTTATTAAAGAGTCTATAAATACCAGGACCAAAAAACCAAGTTTAAAGAAAACAGTTGATGTTCCAAAGTTTATAAATAAGAAAATAAGAGTAATCTCTTCTAAAAACCACCATAAAGACATGCTACTCCAAATTTTCAAAAGAGAAATTCTGAAATACTAGAAGCAGATTACGAGATAATTATCGAATTAGATGAGCTTACCGATGATGAGTCGCTTAGAAAAAATTTGTTTGAAGCCATTCCTGAAGATATGATTATCAGCGTAGACAATAACACGATAAAAGTAGATAAAGAAAATCTATAAATGGCATGTTCTTGAGATAAAAGAGTCAATTTTTAAGAAGTTCTTTGGACGGCTAAAGAAATAAAATTAGGGCTATTTAGTACCAATAGCCCTAATTTATCATTTTATCTTACAGCTTCTACATCGCAAACTTCATCTTTATTTTTAAAGAAATTATCTCTTATAGATTTTAAATGTTTCTTATCAAGATCTGTTCCCATGGCGTCATACATAACATCATAAGCATAATTAAAAAATTCAACAATACTATCCTTTGCACTTTCATCGGCAATCATGTAGATGAGGTATAGTCCTTCCAGTATGGAATAAGAAACTGATGGATCCTCTTTTCCATAAAATATGAGCTGATAGAAACTTAAGTACAGTTCTTCCTCAACTGAATATGAGGTGTAAATAACTTTTGCATCGTCTTGGCTTTTTAAGACGATGTATTTGTTTTTCGTTGAGAACAGTTTTCCGAGTAAATTTGATATCTTTCCTATACATCCTATAGCGGTGTTCGGGTCATTTATACCCGGGCTTATAGCTCTAAGTGCAATCTCTATAAGGGTTGTGATTTCGTAGTGGTAGTCACGAGAGATGTTTTTTGTTTTATTTATAAGAAAAGAATCTGAAAGTTTATTTAAAAATTCACTTTTACCATCTTTTAGTTCGTCAGATAAATCCTTCTCAGTTAAATTTAAATCCGCAATATACACGCCTTTTGATATATATTCTCCTATCTTTTTATGAATAACCAATTCACATGGTAGATGACTAATCTGCTTCATAAGACCTTCAAAATCTACATCATAAAAATATCCCGTTTGATTAGCATATATACCTATGGTCTTTCCAATCTTATCCTCTCCAAATCTTTTAGAGTTTTTTCTTTTTTCTGATTCTTCTTCCACGAGCAAGAAAGCCTCGTCATATATGTCCTGAACCAAATTTACTATCTTAACATCCCTAATGACCTGCTGAACAAATAGCATAAAAAAGATAATGCTTGTGATAGCATACGCAACCCCGATAGTTCCTGCTAGAACTTTTTGTCCTGTGCTCACATATTGCATAATAAAGAGGCTGAGCACAGAGTAAAAGAATCCTCCAATAAATATCCCAATAAGACTAAGCACATGAGGTTTGTCAATAAAACGCTGAACTACCCTTGGCGTGAAACTCGAGCTATACGTAGTCATCATAGTAAGTATGGTTGTAAATGTAAAAGTTGCAACAGTTAAAAACACTCCTGCAAGAGTCGATAAAAAAGTCTTAGATACATCTACCGACAACAACAAGAACTGTGGTAAATTAGATTTTATTCCTATTTCTACAATATCCAAAAACCATACTATCAATAATAAGAACAGAGATAATACTATAAATTTAGTAGTATTTATTATGTTCTTATTATTGGAATACCAAAGTTGTAATTTTGCTTTCACGATTCTATAGCCCCCTAGATTTTAAATTACTTTTTTTATCTATATTGCATTAGCTTATATTTACTTCTTTTTGTTGATAAAAATATATATTCTAATAGCTAGAAAAATAATCACAACTAGTCCTATAACCGGCATTAAGTCTCTATAAAGTCCAAAAGGGCTATTTGTAAACATTATTCTATACAATACATAAAGTACTATTACAATATTTAATAAACGATAAATATTTCTAAAATCATTACGCATTGTACCCTATCTTCCTAACCTAAATATTTCGTACTCTGATAAATCTTCTCCTTTCATCCATAGTAAAACCATTTCTGAAGCAATGGTTGAATAAACAGTACCATTTCCTCCTGCTCCACAAATTACAAATAGATTCGGGTTATCCGGATCTGTTCCCATATACGGAATATTATCGTCGCTTTCTCCGAAGATTGCAGCATATGAGTACTCCGGTTCAATATTAATATCTTTATCATCTATCATATCTATGGTTTTAGAAATCAATTCATTTGTGTTTTTATCTATATCTTCTTCTTTTAAATCATCATCTCTTACATCCATACCGCCTATCATATATCTTTTATCAAAAGTCTGCCTAAAATAGGTATAAGGATTTCTAACTTCCCAAACTAAAAAGTCAGGTTCATGGTCGTATTCTTCGTTTTTCTTTGACACTGTTACATAGGTTTTGAAAAGTATAAGTTTGTTTAATTTATCTTTAAACATCTGCGGCGGGTTGTAACCGGTTGCAAATAAAACCTTTTTAAACTCTCTTTTTATCTCTTCCCCATTCTTCTTAATCGTAACAAGCTCACCATTAGGTGTGTCCTCTACTTTTTCAAAACTACAGTCTTCATGAACATGTAGTCCAAAATCATCGATGGCTTTTTCGATAAGTCTATAGACAAATCCATATGGATTAAGTCCAATGTCAGGATATGCTACAAGACCACCATATGCATCGATATTTTTCTCTTTTAATTCAGTTTCGTCTAAAAATGAAGCACCAAAGCCCAGCTCAGCTTGTTTTTCAGCTTCGTTTTTTACATCTGAATACATACCACTTTCAGTTGCAAGTATTATACTCTTTTTAATATCAAAGTTATCGGTTTTTAGTGATTCCAACTCCTCATTGATTTTCCTTAAAGTTTCAACAGCTTGAATTGATTGTCTATAAAATCGTATAGCATCAGTAGCACCAATTTGCTCTATAAAATCAACAACTCCTTTATCACTCATGTACTGAATAAGACCAGTGTTTGCAGAAGTTGATCCGGATGCTATTTTGTTTTGATCTATAAGCGTAACCTCGTATCCTTCACGAGCAAGTCTGTAAGCGGATATTGCTCCTGATATCCCTCCACCTACTACCAGCACGTCTCTAATAGGATTTTCAAAATTATTTTTTGTGTTTAAAACAGGTACGTCTGTATTATTGGGCCAGAAAAGTTCACCTATATGAAGTCTCATGATTCTCTCCTTTTGTTATTCTTCTATCGTGTAATAGTGATTAATTACCCATTTATTATAGCTTTAAAACAGACCTATTGTAAGAAAAATTTAGAGTTCTAGTCTTTTAGTTAAAAAAACTGCAGAGTATAAATCATCTGCAGTTTATATTTTTAAAGTAGTCCAGGTATTAAATTGGTGACTAAAATTCCAATCGCGAGCGATGCAGCATTAGCTACAAAAGAGTAAGTCCATGCTTTTATAACGGAGATAGGCATATTTTCTGCAGTCTTTAGCTTAAACCTGTAGACTATGGCTTCTATGACAAAAACGAGTAATTCGAGAATCACATATGCAAATAAAAACATCAGAGATCCGAAAAAGTATAGTGCAATAAACAAGAAGATGTTTAAAATTCCCTGAGTAAATATATTTGTACGCACTATCGTTTCTAGCTGTTTTTTTAATCTAAAACCAAAGAGCAATGCAATTGCTATCTCTATACCTATGGTAAGTAATATCCTAAGTGCTAGTCCTGTAAATTCCTGTACAAAATTATAATGCCTTTTAACGCCAACACCCATTACTCCTGGCTGTTCTCCTCTTGTCACCTTTGGTATTTCAATATTATAATGAGTTTTAAAAGCAAATGTTTCAAGTTCATCAACACTAGTTACAAAACTGTCTGTAGCTTTATTATAAATTAGGATTTTAAAGTCTCTTGGCGGATAGTAACTCCACACAAATTTTCCGTCTTCCACTTTCTTATAAAAGTCTATAAAGTAGTATCCGTCGTCATCTTTGAATTCGCTAAATACTTTAGAAATAGGATCGTCATAATTATCCTTTTTAGAATATGGACCACTTATTGGTTTTTTTGAAAGTAGAGTTATGTATAGTTCATCGGAGTCTATAACTCCATTGACATTTACTGTTACTGACGGTTTAGGACCAACGTCAGCACCTGCTGTTAGCGGCGTCATAATAATCAAAAAAATAAGTATCAGTAGAAACATCTTTAATTTATTCATATTAACACCTCAATTTTAGATATAATTTATAGGTTTTATATACCCAAATAATCAATTTTAAAAAAACCATAAAATAAAATACTCAATTTACACATTATTAAGTATAATTAAAGAGCTATAAAAAATAGCCTCAAACCGATTATTGGTTTAAGGCTATAATTATTACTTAACTTCTAATACAAGCTCACCATTTTCTACTTCAACAACAACATGATCCTTTTCATTTATATTGTTAGCAAGTAGTTCTCTTCCTAGTTCTGTTTCTATATGCTTTTGTAGGTATCTCTTAACAGGTCTTGCTCCGTATTGTGCGGAATATGCTCTATTGAGTATTAGCTCCTTAGCATTTT
>JAEZWM010000066.1 GCA_023443025.1 Bacillota bacterium | reverse complement strand
GCACGCCGCCAGCGTTCGTCCTGAGCCAGGATCAAACTCTCAATTAAAAGTTTGATTCTGCTCTATTATTTTTAAAATTATTTTTGTACGTTTCCTCAAAGTATTCACTATCTTTTTGTCTAGGTTCATATCACCTACAGTCGAGGTGACTTATACAGTATACTAAAGATAAAAATCAATGTCAAGTACTTTTTAAATATTTTTTATTTAAATTTTACGTTTATGAAGTATACTGTGCTGCTTTTTGGACAGCTTTTATAGTATAACAATTAAAACTAACTATGTCAACACTATTTAGAAAAAAATTAATAAAAAATAAGCCATATATAAATTGGCTTATTTCTTATCTTTATTTAATATTATAAGCAGCTATTAATTGTTTAATATTTTCTATTATCATGTCATCTAAATCTCCGTACATGAGTAAAGTATCTATATCCTCTTTTCCCTTACTTATATCACCAAGTGCAAGGTTTATTGCCGCTCTATTATAGAGTAGTATCGGCTCTTCATAGTTGTATCTTAAGCCTGTGTTTAATATCTCAACAGCACTATTATAATTTCCTAGCCTATAATAAAGAAGTGATAGATTTTGGAAAACTTCTTTGAATTCAGCTCCTTTTTCAATAGCTTCAAGATAATATTTAATAGCTACTTCTGTACTATTTGATGCTTCACTAACAACGCCGATATAGTAGTTAACAAGAGGAGTATCTTGAATTTGTTTACTATCAATAAGGTATTCAAATGCTTTTGAATAATCTCCCCTATTTATAGCATCTATACCAAATTCTATAAATGCATTAGGAGTTACGTCCTGTAGCAATTCTCTTATCTCACCTTTCACAAGCTCATCATCAGTTTTTTCTAATGCTTTATTGAAGAAATTATATGACTTACTATAATACTTTTCTTTTGCGTTTATAATTCCTAGTTCGTAATATGAAAGCGGAAAACTTGGATCTGAACTTATAATGCTTTCAAGAATATTGATACTCTCGATCCTTAAGAAATCACTTTTATCAGTTTCATATTGATTATAAAGCAGTCTAGCATAATTATAATCGCTAAACGAACTTGCTAAGTTTTCTAAATGCAAAAATCTGAAATAAAAAATTGCTGACTCTTTATTCTCCTGTAAATTCTTTATCCCTTCAGATAATACATATTTTTTTAAATTCTTTATCTTGTTTAAAAGCGAAAGATAATAATCAACATGCAAAAATTCCGGATCAATTGCAATTAATGAAATCATTCCTTTTACAAAAACGTCATAACTTAACCCTTCTTCGAAGTTACCTGTCTTAACGCCATCTACCAAATCTTCAGTATAAATGGGGTATGGTATTTCTACTTTTAAGTTCTCAGCTTTACTTTCCGGTTTTAATTCTATAAAGGATATTTTGTCCGAAAATTGTCTAAAATATTGATCTAATGGATTCATATTATCTACCTATCTTCTCATATATTCTCTTTTTCTTGCAGTACTATTGTATATAATCTTAAATAGATTACCACTATAGAGCATATAAATACTCATAAATAAAATATGAATTAATGAATATATTATATTACCTGTGTATACTACTGAAGGAAAAGCTGAGAATATATCAGGATTAATCTTAAGTAAAAATCCAACTACAAAAAAACCTAATTGAACCAATGTCCAGTTTATCGGATTTTCAAATACAACATTTATCCCTGTAAAAAATGAATCATACCTATATGCTCCAGCGATATATATACTCTCAGCCACTGCAGAAAAAGCGACAAAAACAAGTATTTGTAACATAATAGCTACATTTATATTATATCCTGAAGCTGTCATCATACCTATAACCATACTTAATAAATAATAAACAAAGAATGCAGTAATTGAAGTAGATAGGTATTTAGTAAATCCTTCTTTTAGGTGTTTTATATAAATCCTATCCGAGTTAATTATAGAATCAAGAGTATAAAGCAAGTGTGAGAAAATCATACCACGAATTACATAAAGAATAATCCCTCCAATTATGCCGGTATTTATCGGTAATAGTGCATATAAGGAAATAATTAGCGTATAAATAACATAATACGCCACAAAATGTAAAAGTAACATTGGTAGATGCTTTATAGTTTTTAATGTGTCTTTTGCTGCTGTTGTTTGTACATAAATAAAATCTTTAATCATTTTTATACCTCTTGTTTTAATTCAAGTTCATTAATCAATCCATTCTCATGTATGAACATTAAATACTTCCCATTTATCCTCTCTATAATAGAATGTTTAAGGATCTCTGTTGACTTGTATATTGTATTTGTTTCGATTATAACTTCATTAGTTCTTATTAAGTTCCTAATAATGTCAGGTTCTATGGCTTCATTATAATTTACTAATTTAAATTTAATGGAGCGCCTGTTTCCTGATTTATAGTAATCATAGATTAACAGTTCCGAAATAGTTTCTAAATTCTGTGGAAACACTTGTGATGTATAATCGTATAAAATGTTGTATAACTCGATTCTAGAAATATTCTTATATAAAAATTTGTTATTATCCCAAAATGTAGAAAAATCTTTGAAGAAACTCCACGCACTTTTCGATTTAACACCTATTAAATATTCTAGAGTTTTTGCAAAAAAGCCTTCATTATAGAATTTTTCAACTAGATCTTCTATCGTCTTAAGTATAAGAATATCCTTATAACTTAACCATTTGTTAGAAATCACCTCATAAGGTGCTTTAGGAAAATATTTATAATCATACTTTAATCTATTTATTCTTAAGTCGGAACCTTTTAAAAGCTTTAAAAAACCAAGTTGTATCTTGTCCGGACGTATATCATAAAGATCATCAAATGATTTTGAAAAACTGTTTAAATCTTCATAGGGAAGTCCTGCGATTAAATCAATATGGATATGTGCTCCTATATCAATAAGTTTTTTACATACATCTTTAATCTCATCATAAGTCCCCACTCTATCAATTTCTCTTGCAGTTTTTATATTAGTTGTTTGAAGACCCACTTCAAATTGAAAAAGATCCTTTCTTGCTTCTTTTAGTTTTAGTAAAAAGTCTTTCTTAATGAGAGAGGGATGGAGCTCCATATGGAAAGTTGTAATACCATTATCTTTTTTAATTATATAATCCAAAATTTCTAATTGAATAGGATTTGAGTTGAAGCTTCTATCTATAAATTTAACCAAACTAACATTTTTATTTAGAAAAGTATCTAATTCACGAAAAACAATCTTTTTATCCTTATACCTAACGCCTCTGGTAGTTGATGACAAACAAAATGCACAATTAAACGGGCAACCTCTTGATGCTTCATAATATACGTATTTATTATCGTTAATGTATTTTTCATTATTATAGAGAATTGGTATATTATTAATATCTTCAACAATCGCAAATTGAGTGCTGCCTTTTATTGATTCTCCATCTCTAAAAAGCACAGAATTACTGCTAGGATACTTATTAGCCATAAGGTCTATAACTAAAGACCTGAAACTCTCTTCCCCTTCTCCTGTTACAATATAGTCTATATTTTCATTATAATCCATTAAGTCGTAACCATCGTATGAGACTTCTGGTCCACCTAGGATTATTCTTATATTTGGAGATACTGCTTTAAGATCATTTATAAGTTTATATGTCTCATTTACATTCCATATATATACTGAAAAACCGATATGGGTATATTCTTTTTCAAAAAGAACTCTAACCAGCTTCTCAGTCTCATCATTAATGGTAAAATCATATATATCTACATCTATTATATCTTTAACTGATTCTTTTAAATATTTGATTGCCAAATTACTATGACTGAATCTGGCATTAATCCCTACTAGAGCAAGCTTAAACATATTTATCCTACATCTTGTAAGGAGAGTGAATACCTAAGATTCTAAGACCTGTTTTTAAAACATCCTTAGTACATCTTAAAAGCTCCAGTCTTGAATTTTTTGTGGCTTCATCGGCACTTAGAATAGGACATGCATTATAAAATTTATTAAAAGAGCTTGCTATTTCAACTAATTGTCTCGTTACATATGAAGGTTCGTATTTATCAATTGCATCTTTAATTTTTTCAGGGAATTCATAAAGTTTAGCCGCGAGTTCAGTTTCAGAATCAGAGCTTAATAATGAGTAGTCAATTTGTGATCTATCAAATTCACCTGCTCTTTCAAGTATGCTGTTTGCTCTAGCAATAGTATATTGTACATAGGGTCCTGTCTCGCCATCATAATTAAGCGTATTATCCCAATCAAAAACGTAGTCTTTTATCCTATTACTAAATAATTCTTGGAATATTACAGCTCCTATACCAACCTCTTTTGCCACATTTTCCTTATTGTCAAGATTTGGATTTCTATCATTTATTATTTCTTGCGTCTTTTCTACTGCACTATTTAAAACATCTTCTAGAAAAACAACCTGACCTTTTCTTGTGGATAGTGTTTGATCCTTTAGGCTCACCATTCCAAATGGTACATGAACACAGTCATCGGCCCACTCATATCCCATTTTTTTAAGGCAAGCAATTAGCTGCTGAAAATGAAGGATTTGTTGTGAACCAACAACATAGATATTTTTATCAAAGTTATATTCTCTTTTTCTATATAGCGCTGTTGCTATATCCCTTGCGATATAAGTACTGCTTCCATCGCTTTTAACTACAATCATATTTGGTAGTCCAACATCTTCTAGGTTAATTATTTCCGCTCCGTCTGACAATTCTAGTAGGTTTTTATCCCTTAGCTCTTCTATAACATCATCAATAAACTGTGAACTATATGATTCACCGTTATAAGAATCAAATTCTATCCCCAGCATTTTATAAACCCTATCAAATTCACCAAGACTTATCTCTTTAAACCACTGCCAGAGCTTTACTGCCTCTTCATTTCCATTTTCTAGTTCGTTAAACCATCTACGTGCATCTTCCATTTTCTCGGGATCTTTATTTGCTAACTCATTATAATCTACATAAAGCTTTAAGAGTTCTTTTATAGGATCTTTGCTTATCTTATCGTCATCTCCCCAAAGCTTATATGCAGCAATCATCATGCCGAACTGTGTGCCATGATCCCCAATGTAGTTTATTGCAGTGACGTTGTGTCCGGTAAACTTATATAGATTTTTAATAGCATTTCCAATAACCGTACTTCTGATATGTCCTATATGAAAAGGCTTAGCTATATTTGTTGAAGAGTATTCTACAATTACATTTTTACCTCTTCCTAGATCCGAAGAACCATAATCGTCGTCGCAATTAGATATTTCTTCTATTACTTCTTTCACTAAGTCTACTCCATCAATAAAAAAGTTAAGATATGGTCCTGCAGTAGTAATATTTATAATGCCAGGTATGTCTTCTAGTTTTTCTTGTAAATCTATCGCAATTTGATTAGGTGCTTTTCTCATACTCTTAGCTAATTTAAAACATGGAAAAGCATAATCACCCATATTAACATCTGGCGGAATTTCTATCGTTTTTAGTATTTCATCATAATCTAGTCCTATTTCGTTTTTAGCTAATGATTCGGCTATTATTTCTTTATAATTTTTCATTCTTCCTCCCTTTTTGAATCAGTGTCCTAAAATGTTCTGTCTCCCATATTATTTAAGCGTTGCTATTGTAACTCCATCTCCACCTTCGCTATATTCCCCGAGCCTTTGTTTAGAAATTGCTTTATGCTTTCTAAGATAGTTTTTAACGCCTTCTCTTAGGACCCCGGTTCCTTTCCCGTGTATGATTTGTATCTCTTTCATACCAACTATATAGGCATTGTCAATATATTTATCGAGTTCTATTATTGCTTCTTCAATATTTTTACCTCTTATATCGATTTCGCTATCAATTTGTTGATTTGATTTATGCTTAATAATGTTTTTTATCCCTGTTTTTGATTCTTGCTTTTCTTTACTGGTGACTCTCTTAATTTGGTCAATGTTTGAGCTTACTTTAAGAATACCAATCTCTACCATAAGATTCCCCTTTGAATCCGGGAGTTCAACAACATGACCACTTTGACCAAGTGTAATTATCTCTACTTCATCACCAAGCTTGAGTTCACCAACTTCCTCGTCGGTTGTTATGTTTAAGAAGCTATAATCACTTGTGTCATAATCTTCCATGCTTTTTCTAATCTCATCAGTTAATTTATGTGCTTTTGATACACTGTTTCTATTCATGGAGGATTTTAATGTATTCATTTCTCTAAGAATTTCTGATGATTCTTCTTTAGCATTCTTAAGAATCGTATAAGCTTCTTCCTTAGCCGTATTTATTATATTTTCTCTCTTTTTCTTATTAGCTTCCAACTCATTCTCAAGCTTTAGTTTGAGTTTTTCTAGGTTGGCTTCATGCGTTTCAATTTCTTTCCTTTTCTCTTCAATGAATTTTCGGTCCTTTTCTATTCCGGATAGAACATCCTCAAATTCAAGGTTTTCTGAAGATATTAGATCTTTAGCATAAGAAATTAGGTCGTCTTCTAATCCTAATCTTCTTGATATTTCAAAAGCATTTGATTTTCCCGGTATCCCAATTAGTAATTTGTAAGTCGGACTTAGGGTTTCTATATTGAATTCTACAGACGCGTTCATAACTCCTTCTGTTGATAGAGCGTAAACTTTAAGCTGAGAGTAGTGAGTGGTCGCTATAGTTCTTATTTTTTCTTTAAGTAGTCTATCTAAGATAGACATTGCAAGTGCAGCTCCTTCAGTTGGATCTGTACCCGCACCAAGTTCGTCCAAAAGTATTAGTGAATTTGGAGTTAAGTCATTTAATATTTTAACAATATTGGTCATATGGGATGAAAAAGTAGAAAGTGACTGTTCAATACTTTGTTCATCTCCAATGTCTGAGAAAACATCCTCAAAAACTGCAAGAGTTGAGCCTTCTTCTGCAGGAATATGAAGGCCTGCTTGGGCCATTAAAGTTAATAGTCCTACTGTTTTTAATGTTACTGTCTTACCACCTGTATTTGGACCTGTAATGACTAAGGTAGTAAATCCATCCCCTAATCTAATTGAAATTGGAACTACCTTTTCTACTTTTAATAATGGATGTTTTGCACTCTTTAAGTCTATGACTCCGTCGTCATTAAGCTTTGGCCTTACCGCTTTCATATTGATTGATAGTCTACCTTTAGCAAAAATGAAATCCAGTTCTGCTAGTACATTTTGATTGTGAGTAATTTCACGTCTATTATCACCCACCATCTCTGATAATCTCTTTAAAATTCTATTTATTTCTTCTGTTTCCTGGAGCTCAAGCATCTTTATTTCATTGTTCAAATTTACCACAGACATGGGTTCAATAAAGACTGTTGCGCCACTTGAAGATTGATCATGTACTACTCCCGGAAATCTAGATTTATATTCACTTCTAACCGGTACGACATATCTTCCTTCTCTTATCGTAACAATAGCATCCTGAAGAATATTCTGAGAAGATTTCGAGTTAATTATTGAGTTTAACGTAGATTTTATATCGTCATTTTTCTTTCTAAGCTGCATTCTTATGCTTCTAAGTTCTCTACTAGCATTGTCTGATATTTCATCATCTGATATAATCGCACGATTAATTTCATCCTCAATATCTCTAAAACTATATAAACTGCCTATATAGCCAGAAATATGTCCAGAATTGTAGCTATTATCACCTTCATCATCAGTGATATATTTTTTTAGTTCTCTTACTACCCTAAGACCATCTGAAATTCTAAGAAGATTTATCGGGCTCAAAGCCCCTCCCTTCTCTGCAAAAATCAGAGAATCTATAATATCATATAACCCAAAAAGAGGGGGATTCCCTCTTTTTGAAATCAATTTATTTGCTTCTTGAGTTTTTTCTTGAGCAAGATTAATGTCATCTATATTTGTAATTGGTTGTAAGTCTGCACATTTAGCTTTCCCTATATCAGACTGTGCATTATCAATTAGAAATTTTATAACCTTATCGAACTCTAAAACCCTTAATGATCTTTGATTCATTTATTTTATAATACTCCTCTTTCAAAATGTCCCGGTTTTGTTTCTTCAATACTCCTCTTCATTTCGTCAGTTAGTTTATCGCCATTAATAAGTTTTCTTACAGAACTGAGAACGGGTTCTATATTTTCTTCATCTAAATCAAAATGAAAATCATCTACCCCCAAACTCATAAGTTTCTGAATATGGTTTAATCCTGATGTGGGTATTTTGTTTTTCACTATTGTTAAATCTTCTTGCCTATAAAATATATACTCATCATTATTAATTCGTAGTGCATAACCATTCTTGTATTTACATTTATTACACCTTCGGTCGCATCCTAATGGTGATGCAGGACAATGATATAATAGCATTTCATCTATTCTTTCATAAATTGTTACACTTAATTTCTTGTTTGTATGATTTAATACATCTGCAATTTCACATAAGTTTAGTTCAGGACTTAATGTAAACAGTTCTGCTTTATTATACGATAGATTCTCCACACTTTTAGAATTAAAGATATTCAATCCCTTAGAATAGATTACATTATAATCGGATGTCTCTTCAAGTAACTGTTTCTCCCATGAATTATGCACTACAACTCCATAGATTATACTGCGGAATTTCTTTAGTCTTTCAGCCAGTCTATTCATTTTTGACTGGTTCAACATCTGTGGAAGCACATAGTATACTTTAGCTTTTACGGTATTATGTTTCTCCAATTCTTCTATATTTTTTATATATAATCTATCAATTAAACTAAAACATGGGGTTTTTAGGATTTTTTCAGTGAGATTTTGAAGTGATACACTGATAGTTGGTATATTTGATTTTCTTAATATGTGTTTTTCTTCAAGGAGTGGGTTAATAGGCTTTCTATCATATTTTTTTGTAAGTGCATTATACAACTTCTCTGTAGCTAATCTTCTGAGTTTATTCAACTGACTACTGGATAAAAAAGATTTTTGATCTGTTTTGACTAATAGTTTTCCAAAGTCAAACCAGCTATCTCCTAATTTTGACAACTGTTTTTTTGCATAATCATAATCTACTACCAGTTTTTTTCCAGGTTCAACATATTCATCTGTAAAAACATTTACAGTCACACCATCGATTGAAATAATTAGTTCAGCAGGCTTACCCAAATAACAGTTTAGTTGCATATCAACTTTTTTCTTATGCTCCTTTAGCATATCCAAATAGTTTAATTCCCTCAGTTTAGAGGATGATATGCGCATTGCATAGGAGTTAATAACAGCATCCGGAAAGTTCTCTAAGCTATAAAATTCTCCTATTTGATAGTTCCCATTAGATGTAATAGGGTATTTTTTATCCTTTAATTCTATTTCAATACTGTCACCATAAAAGATATTCTTTGTTAGTCTAATCCCCTTGAACCTTCTTTTTTCAATAGTACCAACACATGTACCTCTTTTGAAACTATTATCAACATCTACAAAGGTGTTTCCAAAGGAATTGTATGCAGCTCCTCTAGTAAATCCCCTGTTTGATACTTCATTTATTGCGCTTTCGTCAGATTTAATCTCATTTTTTATTTCTGAATAAAATTTAGATGTAGAATAGACATATTCCGGTTTCTTTAGCCTTCCCTCAATTTTTAATGAATCTATTTCTATGTTTATAAGGTCTATTACTTCATATCTAAGCCCTAAATCTAATGGACTTAATAAATACGAATCTTTAATTATAACTTCCCCATTTGGATCCAATAAATCATACTTTTTCCTACATGGTTGAGCACATCTCCCACGATTACCACTTCTCCCACCAATCATAGAGCTCATCAAGCATTTTCCCGAATAGCTAACGCAAAGAGATCCATGTATAAAGACCTCCAGTTGAATATTTGTATTTGCTTTAATTTCTTTAATCTCATGCAGTGATAGTTCTCGCGCAAGAACAACTCTGGAAAAACCAAGGCTTTCCAAATAATTAACTGCAGATATTGAATTTGCAGAAAGCTGAGTACTAGCGTGCATCTGTAAATCGGGGAAATTATCTTTTACTAACTTTGCAAGTCCTAAATCCTGAATAATGATTGCATCAACATCGTTTTTATACAAAATGGCAATATAATCCATTACATCTTTTAACTCAGATTCTTTTATCAAGGTGTTCACTGTTACAAATACTTTGACTTCAAAGAAATGACACAACCTTACTGTTTGTACTAAATCTTCAGTTGTAAAATTATCAGCGTATGCTCTGGCTCCAAACTTTGATCCAGCTAAATAAACCGCATCAGCCCCTCCGGCAATCGCAGCATATAGCATTTCTAAATTACCTACAGGGGCTAGTATTTCAATATTTCTCATTATTCTTTAGAAATAATCTGATTTACTTTTTTAAGAATCTCTTGATATTCTTTTTGAAGACCAGTCATTTCTTTTTGCATATTAGTCATATTATCATTTAACTCAACCATTTGTTTGTTTTTACTTTCAATGGTTTTAATATTTCCTTTATTTTCTTCATCCAAAGAAGAATACCTCTTATTCATATCACTAATCGTTTTAAGTGATGTAACAAGGTCATCTTTTAGTTTTTCAATACTTAAAACTAATTCATCTTTTTCTTCTGTTACCTTTTCTACTTCTTCTGAAATTGTTCTGAACCTTTGAATCGGTTCTTTTGATTCTTCAACAAGCGCATCATATTTGTCGTTCATTTCGAATAATTCGCCTGTTATATTCATTAATGTTAAAGTATAGAGCATGTTTTGATTTAGTTTAGGGTTTCCGGATTTCATTTCCTCAATTTTATCATTTACATACTTTGCAACTTTAACGGTTCTATCTTGGTTAGCGTCGGCAACGAGTGTATATTTGATTCCATCAATAATTACTTCAACTTTGTTTGAATTACTCATGTCTCCTCCTAATTTCTAAGTGTAGCTCCAAAAGTTGTCTTAAGCTTTTCTATTAACTCCTCCTGAATTGCGTTAACTTCATCATCTACCAAAGTTCTATCCACTGCCCTATAAACTATTTGATATGCCATGGATTTTTTGCCTTCTCCAATTTGCTCTCCGGTAAACACATCGAATAAATTTATCTTTTCAATTATGGAAGCATCAATAGAATTGATAACTAATTCTATATCCTCTGCCTGTAAATCCTTGTCTACTACTAGAGCGATATCTCTTGTAATGCTTGGAAATCTTACAATCTTTTTATAAGTCTGCTCCAGTTTTGCAAATTCAACAAGACTCTCAACATCTATGTCAGCAATATAGCTACGCTTTTTCAAATCATACTCTTCTGAAACACCGTAAGATACTTCTCCAATTATGCCAATACACTTGTCATTTAGAAGAATATCGGCACATCTTCCGGGATGGAAGGTTTCTACTCCGGTATTTTTAACAAACCTTAAATTCTCAATTCCAATCTTTTTAAGAAGCTGCTTGATTTCAGCTTTTAATTTATAAAAGTCAGTATTATAAGATCCTATACATAATCTACGAAGCTGAGAAGGTAATTCACCTTCCTCATCGACAAAAATATTACCAAGTTCATATATGGATAATTTATCAGCTTTTTGTTTCTGATTCTTAGACAGTATCTCAAGCATATTAGGGATAATTGATGTTCTCATTAAACTAAACTCTTCACCTAGTGGATTTAGTATCATAACCCCTCTCTTTGAGTTTATATCATTTATACCGGCTCTTTCATTGGATCTAGGGCTTATAAATGAATAGGAAAGTGCTTCGAAATAGTTTAATGCGTATAGATTTGTCTTTAAAATATCTTCAACTAATCTATTTTTGTTTATACCACCCTTTATTAGTTCACCACATAGTGGCTGCGGTTCAATATTATGAAAACCGTATAGTCGGCCAATTTCTTCTATAAGATCCGCTTCAATTTCTATATCGGTTCTAAATTCAGGAACTGTAACCATACATGATTCACCATTGTCTTTGTATTCAAAATCCAATCTTTCCAAGTAATGCAGCATTTCAGTTTTAGTAAGTTTTGTTCCTAGTAAAGAGTTTACTTTATCATACCTCATGACTACATTAATAGGTTCATGAACTACAGGGTTATCAACAAAATCAGTATTTAGTACTGTTGCAATTCCAAGTTCATCCACAAGAGTACAAAATCTTGAGGCTGCGGTATCTACTTGACCAAGTGGGATTCCTTTTTCTGATCGAATTGAAGCCTCTGATCTTAGTCCAAGTCTTTTTGATGTGTTTCTTATCGACTCCTTATTGAAGCAAGCAGACTCTAAGAGAATTCGCTTAGTAGTACTTGTAACTTCTGTATCTAGTCCTCCCATAACCCCGGCAATTCCAACAGCTCCTGAATCATCAGCTATTACAATATCACTAGGCTCTAGCTTGCGCTCTTGTGAATCAATACAGGTAATTAACTCACCATCTACGGCTTGTCTCACATAGAGTTTATTCCCGGTGATTTTATCTAAATCATATGCATGCAGTGGTTGACCGAATTCTAACATTACATAATTTGTTAAATCCACAATATTATTAGTCGGTCTCATACCGGCTTTCATGATTTTGTTTTGTAACCAGTTTGGTGATTCTCCTATTTTAACATCTTCCAGTACTCTAAGTATAATTTTGTCACATTTGTCTGTTTTAATCTCAACAGCTTCAAAGTCTTCGATTGTTCTATCGTTGAATTCACTTTTTATATCAGGTAGGTTGATTTGAGTATCAAATGTCGCTGCTGTTTCTCTTGCCATTCCGATAATCGATAAACAATCAGGTCTATTTGGTGTGATTTCAAACTCAATAACCCCATCATTCATATCTAAAGCATCGATAACACTTGTTCCGAGTTTTATATCATCCTTAAAAATCAATATACCATCTCTGTATTCTTTAGGGATAACTGAATCTGTGTATCCTAACTCTTGATATGAGCACAACATCCCTTCAGACATGATTCCTCTAAAGTCATGATCTCCAATTTTATCTCCATTTGCAAGTGTAGCTCCACTAAGTGCAACCGGGACAATTGCTCCCTCATATACGTTTTTTGCACCTGTTACAATCGTAGCTTGTCTATCGCCTAAATCAATCTCTGTAATAACTAATTTATCAGCATTAGGATGCTTTTTTATCTCTTTTATTTTTCCTATCACAACTCCATTAATTCCTCTGTCGGTATATTCTATAGAGTCTACATGTGATCCTGACAATGTTACCTCATCAGCTATCAATTTTGCATCCGCATCTATATCAACGTATTCTTTCATCCAATTAATAGGTACTAACATTTACTCACTCCTCGTTAAAATTGTTCTAAAAATCTCTTATCATTATCATATAACAATCTAATATTATCAATTCCGTATTTAATCATTGTTATCCTGTCTATCCCCATTCCAAAAGCAAACCCTGAATATATATCCGGATCTATGCCACAGTTTTTCAAGACATTTGGATGAACCATGCCGCAGCCTAAAAGTTCCATACTCCATCCTGTAAAGTTACACTTTTCACAGCCTTTGCCTTGACAATTAAAGCATGAAACATCAACTTCTGCACTTGGTTCCGTAAACGGGAAGTGGTGTGGTCTAAACCTTGTTTCAACCTCTTCACCAAACAGGTTTTTTACAAAAAGATTTAATGTATCTATTAAATTTGCCATAGTTACACCTTTATCAACAACTAGACCTTCAATTTGGTGGAACATTGGTGAGTGAGTATCGTCGACATCATCGTATCTAAAAGTTCTTCCGGCAGAAACCATTCTGATAGGTGGTTTATTATCCAGCATGTATCTAATTTGAACAGGTGAAGTATGTGTTCTAAGAAGATGCTTATCATCTATATAAAAAGTATCAGACATTCCAATCGATGGATGATCCTCCGGAAAGTTTAACATTCCAAAATTATTTTCTACACTTTCTATTTCTGGTCCATCTACTACCATGAACCCGAGTTCTCTAAATAATTTTTCTAGCTCTTCAACAGTGGTATAAAGCGGATGTCTATGACCTATCTCTGCAATCTCTAAATCAGCAGTAACATCCAAGGACTCAGCTACAATTCTAATCTCATTTAATTTTTCTTTAAGTACTTCGTTTCTGTTACTTAGAGCCTCTTCAATATGATCTCTAACTTCGTTGGCTAGCTGTCCTATAATAGGTCGCTCTTCTTTAGATAGCTTGCCCATGCCTCTTAGAATGCTGGTTAATTCACCTTTTTTACCCATTATTTTAACTCTAATTTCTTCCAATGCTTCCGTTTCCGTAGCATTGTTTATTTTTTCGATAACATCGTCTCTTAATTTTATTAGTTCTTCTCTCATAATTCCTCCGTCGTAAGTAGATTAATTTTAACACTTCTATGTGATATTATATACCAAATAATGAGTCCTTTGCAATGAATAAGGCTTATGTAACAAAAGCTGCCGATTGGCAGCTAATTATGATTTCAACTTTTTAAAGAATACATAGTAATGGATGCTGCAACTCCCGCATTTAAAGACTCTACCTTGCCATGCATAGGAATTTTTATTATATGGTCAGCAAGATTAATAAAGTCATTTGATACTCCATGCGATTCACTACCAATAATTAAAAGGATTCTAGCTTCAATTGGTACTGACCCTAGCTCAACACTATCCTCTAAAGCTGTTGTATAAAAGGTATAATCATTTTTTAATTTAGCAATCTCTTCAACATCTAAGCTAGCAAAGGTGCATCTAAATATTGAGCCCATTGATGCTCTAAGAGATTTTGAATTATAGATATCAACACAATTATTTGTTAATATTATTTCATTAAATCCAAAAGCTTCGGCTGAACGGATTATTGTACCCATATTTCCCGGGTCTTTAATGCCGTCTAAACATAGCAATTTCTTTGAACTAAACTCTTGTATCTCTTTTTCCATATTAATAAGAGCAATAACACCCTCAGAATTTTGCATCCGGGTTATTTGTTCAAACAATAAATCATCAAAAATAACTATTCTATCTTCATCTATTCCATTAAAATACATTTCAATAAAACATGCGGAAGATTCTGTAAAAATTAGCTTTTCAACTTTTTCTTCTTTTACAGCCTCTTGGCACATTTTTACTCCTTCTACCAAATACTTTTGATTTATAATCCGGTATTTTTTAGTATTCAAGGATTTTAAAAGACCATAAAAGCTGTTGTTTTTACTCTTTATTTTTTTAAGGCTCGTCATCAGTTAATGACTCCACTCTAAGAATTTCTTCGTTTCTTCCAATTATTATAATTGATGCACCACTGTATAGGACAACATCAGGTGATGGATTTATTATTATATCGTCAGATAGTCTTACTGCAACTATATTAATACCATATTTTTCTCTAACCTTTAAATCAATTATCGATTTGCCTGCCCATTCTTTTGGCACAACCATCTCTAGCATGCTGAAGTCTTCAGATACTTCAATAAACTCAATGATATTTTTGTTGGTCAGTGTATAAGCCAGTCTTTTTCCTATATCTTTTTCCGGTATTACTATCTGATCTGCACCAACTTTTTTTAATACCCTTCCATGTAACGAATCCCTAACTTTTGCAACTACTATTGGTACACCTAAGTCTTTAGCAACTATTGTAGCCATGATAGATGCTTGAAAACTAGTACTCATTCCAATAATAACAACATCAAAATTACCTATCCCCAAATCGGACAATGTTCCTTCTACCATAACATCTGCAACTACTGCATGTGATACTTTGTCGGCAATTGCGTCAATTAGCTCTTCATTTTCATCTATTACTAATACTTCATGACCAAGTTCACTAAGCGTTTGTGCAACGCTACTTCCGAATTGGCCACATCCAATAACAGCTATTTGTCTCATAAAATCCTCCTAACCAACCAGTATGTCTCCCTTTGGTTCTCTAAATGATTTTTTTCTTTCTCTACTATAAAAAGCGTATGCAAGTGTCAATGGTCCAAGCCTTCCAAGATACATCGTAAGCATAATCAAAAACTTACCCACAGTTGATAGTAAAGGCGTCAAAGATCTTGTTAATCCTACAGTTCCAAATGCAGATGTAACTTCATATAATATATTAATAAATGCAGTCTTTTCAGTGATTGTAAGGATTAATGATATCATCATAATCCATCCCATTGAAATGATTACAATTGCAATTGCTTTTCTGATTGTGGTAAGTGGAATCCTTCTATTGAAAACAACAACATCCTCCTGACCTGCAATTTCTGATTTTGTCGTAAATAACAATAGTCCGAATGTAGTAGTCTTAATCCCGCCGGCAGTACCGGCAGGTGACCCACCTATAAACATCAAGATGATAGTAACTATTGCACTAGAATCTTTAATCAAACTCTGATTAAGAGAACTGTAACCTGCTGTTCTTGTGGTGACAGACTGAAAAAAAGCGGCAAGCAGTTTTTCAAAAATAGTAAATGATTTAATAGTGTATTCGTTTGAAAACTCTAAGAAAAGAAATACAATCGTCCCTCCTAGTAGTAAGCTTGCAGTGATGACCAATACAAGCTTGGTATGAACAGCCAGTCTTTTGAAACTCCTTATGTTCGATATGTCCATAAATACGTTGAACCCGATACCTCCTAATATTATCAGAAAACTCATAGGCAAGATTACTGTTATTGTCTTAACATATGGAGATATTGAATCCGGTCCTATTATGTCAAATCCTGCATTACAATAAGATGATATTGAATGAAATATACTAAACCAGCTGCCCTTTATAAAACCATATTCAGGTATAAATGTGAAAGACAATAGAACAGCACCGATAAGCTCGATTACAAAGGTCGCTTTTAAAACATATATAATAAGTTTAACCATTCCTTTTAAACTCAAAGCGTTCATTTGTTCATGAATAATAAGCCTCTCTCTTAGGGTTATTCTTTTTTTCATTATAAGGGATAATAAGATAGCCCATGTCATAAAGCCAAGCCCGCCAAATTGAATAAGACTTAAGATTACTACTTGCCCAAAATTACTCCAGTGTTCAAAAGTATTAACTGTAACCAGTCCGGTAACACATACAGCAGATGTAGCTGTAAATAAAGAATCAACAGGATTTGTATACATTCTGTTAGCATTTGAAATTGGTAAGGACAATAGAACTGTTCCTATTATTATTATCATCAAAAATCCTAGGGCAATCAATCTGGGTGGATTTTTTTCAACTTCTCTTATTATTTTTGCAAAAAAGCTCATTTTAACCTCTTTTTAGATTGAAACAAAGTATAAATTTCTAATTATCTTTTTATATTTTCTTAAATGCTCGTAAAGCCTTATTCTATGTGCTTTCGAGTATTTTTACTGTAGGAAGATACTTCACGTTTCTTTGCATATTTCCTCATGTCTTAGCTGTCAGAAGTGGTAAATAAGTAGTAAATTCATTTGTACTACTAAGCAACAAGACGCTCCTGTTGCTTCTCTTTATTCAAGCGTTTCATCTCTGACATTGCGGAATCAAATGTTGCGTGTGCGTAATAGTTCAGCGTCATGGCTATATTTGCATGCCCCATAATGTATTGTAATGCTTTTGGGTTCATTCCTGCATTTGCATAGTTGGTACAGAATGTATGTCGCAAACTATGTGGAGTGATGTGTGGTAACTTATCATCATTATACTTGTTGTATTTCTTAACAAGACCTTTCATCATACCATTATAGTCACTCGCCACTTTTGGATAGTTCTTTCTATTAAGAAAGAGGAAATCACTATATCCATCAATCTCAACACGCTTATCATTCTTTCGATTCGCTAACACTCGCTTAAATGCTTGATAGGCTTCTTCAACCATAG
>JAEZWM010000100.1 GCA_023443025.1 Bacillota bacterium | reverse complement strand
GTTCTAATACGTAAATCATATTAGGTAATCCTTGTCCTTGCTGTTTCGTTATTATTAAATTTTCATCTTTTAAAAGATTGAATATTTTAACTGCTTTCTCCCTCGCACAATCTAAATCTTCTTGAATCTGGTTTAATGTATAGTAAACAAAAACATTCCCTTCTTCGTCACTCCAATTATTCATTATACTGATTCCTAACCTATCTTTCAGATACATATATAAAAGCTTTGCATCATTTGAAATTTTTACTTCTTTTAACCATTTAGGAAACATGTAAAATGTATTCCGTAAATTATCTGTTAGCTTAATTTTTTGAAAATTCATTCTTTTCTCCTATCATCTGGATAGTTGTTATATGTTCTCTACGACTTCTATTTCTTTTAGTTCCTCATATAGAAATCCATATAGTAAATCTTTATAATAATCTTCGTCTGATCTTATAGAGTTATTTCCGTCTTTTAAAATAATTTCATTAAATACTAATTTAAGCATTCCACCCATACCTAATTTTTTAGCTTTTAACTCAAATGCTTTATCATATATGTTGTCATATTTCATGATTACTCTCCTTAAATTTTAAATATATCTTCAACTGTTGTATCGTAAAGTTCTGCTAGTTTTAGTGCTAAATCTACTGGTGTTATTCTTTTACCTTCTTCGTAGTTTGAATATCCCCTGTCTGAAATACCTATTTTTTTAGCTACATCTCTTTTTGTATAGTTTTGTTTTAATCGTAATTCTTTTAACCTAGATTCCATTTTTATCACCTTTTCTAACTAGTACTCTTAATACAACTCAGTAAAGCTGTTGATTTCATCGATTTGCTTGATTGTATCAAGCATCTCCTCATATACTTCTGTGCTAATATTTATTGAAATTGGCTTAAATTCCACTCCTAACACGATGTCTATATCATTAACAACTATTCCCATATTTGTATTCTGTATATCTTCAAATTTCTCTGTTATCCCAATTAATAGATTCTTTAATTTTATATTTAAGTCTTTTTGAATTTCTCTGTATTCTTGTTTGTTCATACTATTCCCCCTCATCTTTATATTTTTCGGTTTTTAACAAACTCTATGCCTGAGCGAATCTCAGCGATAGATCTATATACTAGATAATTTTTACCACTTATCATATTTATTTTAGTTAGTAGCTTAAGGGGTAAGCTCTTCCTCTAAAGACTCTATATTGTCTGGGTTGATAAATACTATTTTATCTCCGATTGTACTAATCTTTAAAAACATATACTCTCCTTAAAAATTTATATTTTCTCTATAAGATTTTATTGCATACAACAAAATACGTCTTATTCCCAGTTTTCCCAGTTCATTAAATATAGTGGTGGGCAATTTAGGTATTCAGCTATTTTTTCAATTCTTTTAAATGGGATATTTTTTACTATTCCTAACTCATATTTAGATACGGTTTGTTTTGATACTCCTATAGCTTTCCCTACTTCAGAAAGAGTTTTACCTTCTTGAAGCCTTAGATGTTTTATTCTTTCACCTAAAGTCATTGCTTACCTCCTAACTTTAAGTAGATTACTTTTTGTTTTCATCTAACCATTTATACATCACATCGTTCTTTATTTTGTGAGTTTCATCTTCGATTCTATCTAAACAGCATTCAAATCCTTCTATTTCAGCTTCATTTAAGTTTTTACGCTCTTCTTCATACCAGTCTTCTAGTTTCACTTCTAATTGCCCTAGTCCCCAAATTAGACCACTTATAAAATCTATTGTTAATCCTGACATTTTTTCACTCCTATATAAATTAAGATGCATAGTCTCGAACATAATCTAGACAGTATTGTAGTTCTAGTTTACTCAATTCAATTTTAATTGTTGGGTCTTCCCAATAAGTTTTATCTGCATAATTTTCATTGAAATTATCCACTAACTTTTTTGCTCCTTGTACAGCTCTTTTGGACAACTCGTAACTATCCCAGTCCACAGTTACTTCCTCATATTTTTCTTCTATATAATTTATTATTTCTTCATGTGTTATTCCCATTGTTACTTCTGTTGTTCCATGTAAATCAAGTGTTTTTACGGTTTCTTCCAAGTTAATAGGATCTAGATTATCTACTATTTCTTGCAATAAATCTTCCAATTCACTATAGTAGTTGTCTGTTTTATTATCATAAATCATGGTATTGGGGTACTTTTTAATATATTCCTCATAAGTTAAGATCGCTTTAGAATTTTTCATTAGATTTTTCACTCCTTTAAAATTAATTTAGAATTTGCAAAGCTATAAACTTCTGTATCTAATTGTTTAATAATCATATTCAGTGTTTCTAATGCATTGCTATTTTTATTATTGTGATTCTCTTTTATTTCAGCTATCGATATCGTTTTTAATCCACTAAGATAATGTCTGTTTATATATATTTTGTTTTCATCAGAGTAATACACAAAGTCTGTTTTAAATCTATCTAAACCTTTAACGCTCAATACTAATGCTTTTTCATCCATATAGTTTAATTCTTTAAATCCAATATTTTTTAATTTAATTTCAATAGTCATTTTTAATCTCCTTACTAGATTATGTTAGTTACGTCTGTAGATTCTTTGTAAATATTATTTTCTTCCCAAAAACTCATTATTCCATTACCAGCATCCGAGAAATATTTGTTAATTTTATTAACTGCATTTTCTAACATCTTTAGGTTTATGACATTCCTATTATGAATAATTCTATCGATAACTTTTTCTATCTCTGGATTCCAGTGTTCTTCAAAAAAGTGTTCTGCTTTTATACCTTTATCTTTATTTGAGTTATATTTGTTTAAATTACTTGAATCCTGATTCTCTTCATAATGAGTAACTATTATTGTTTCTTTGATAATTTGATAAGTATTTAGAAACATATAGATCAAGCTTATTGTCAATGTAAATTAGTTTAATTTTTTCCATCTATGTTTTCTCTTTGTATTCTTATTAAAAATTCAACCTCATCCTTGAATGGCTTTATTGAGTAAACTTCGTATTCTGTTTGAGGTTTTGGTTCAGGATCGAACTCGTATGTCAGTTCACACTCTACGCAATAGAATTCATTATTGCGATGTATCATCTCGAAAGAATCGTACGGGTGATCTGAGTAAGGCTTAAACTCTTTCGCCCTCTCTTTAAATTTTTTAGCATATGTGTCTACATACTGTTTTGCTAGTTCTAAATTATCAAGCACATTTAATATATATGCTCTTTCTGTTAGCGTGTCATATTCTTTTACAATATATATCTTTTTCATTTTCTTTCCTCCAAATGTTTTAATTATTTTTCTATCTATTTTTTCCTGTTTTTCATTTTCTTAAAATTGAAACACATTATCCGAGCCAATCCAAAATTAATTCGAGGACCTTAAATACTACAAGATAAAGCATTCCTCCTAGTAAAACTAAAAAAGCTAATACTATCATTAAACTTATGACAATTAATAAAGCTTACATTAATACACCTCGTTTTTAGTCACAGTAACTATTCTTACAATGGGGACAGCATGTAATAAGATTTTTTGAAGCTTCTTCAATTGTTATGCCAGTCACACACTTAATTCTTCTTATATTTTCGAAAATTATTGGTTCGTATATATTTTTTTTACAAATCCAACATATTCCGTCATTTGGTGCAAAGTATGGTTGGTTATTTTTTTTAATATAGTTTTCTTGTGCTTCTATAGCTTTTTGTATGTCAAAGTCTTCTGGTTTGTAGTCATTTATATTCATCTTTATCTCCTATTTATTCTTATATTTTCTGAAATACCAAAGTAAATATTTTTCATATTTGTTAATGTATTTTTCAATTTTGTTTTCCTCAGTCCAATAACCTAGCTCTGGATCGTGGTCAATTGTAAATGAGTAATCTATTAAAACTTCATTAGTTAATCGGCAGTACGAAATGTAGAACTTTTTCTGTTTCCCATTATTCCAATTTACAAAGCTGTTTTGCTGACTTTTCCTTGCTATCATTTTTAAATAATTAACTCTATTTTTTGTTTGTTTTCATGTATACTTTTATTAAGTTTAGATACTACCACTGTATTTAAATAAATTGATTCATTTAGTTTTTCTATTAGGTTATTCATTGAATTCTCCTTATTAATAAATTTCTATATTTCTGTGACATCTAAAACTTTAATTATTGCAATTTCAACTCCATCAAGCTTTTCTAAAATTTTAACTTCTATTAAAAATTCTTCATTTCTCTCAAAATATTTTTCTGCTTCTTCTCTATCCATATTTTTGAGGTTATATCCTACTGCTATTGAGTTTTCTTCTAATATATTTGTTTCGACTGTTCCGATGTCATATATATCTTCTAAGCCTAATTCCACTAATTTATAACTTAGCTCTAAAACCGTCATATCTTTTCCGATTAGATCTTTAAACATAGTTATCCTCCTTATACTTTTCTTATTCTGATTGGTCTCTCTATTACTTCTATATCATCTTTAAGAAGCCAGTCATCTAAATATTCTTTGGGAAATAGGTAATTAGTACCATTTTTCTTATATTTTATTTCTCCATTCCTAATTAGCTCATCCATAGCACTTAATCCAATTCTTAAATATTTAGAAGCTTCTACTCTAGTGAAAACTCTTTTATTTTGATGATTTATAGCTTCTGTAAGTTCTTTAATACATTCTTTAAGTTCTATAATTTCTTTATATTCCATATCACACCTTCTTTAAATTTTCTAATCATGAATAAGCCTTATTCACACTTTTTTCTGTAATTTGCAATATTTATTTACTTTTCTTATAATTCTCTTAGTTTATAGATCGTGTTGCCGATAACACAACTTGCATTTTACGCAACTTCGATGTCGCAAAAAAGCTCTTCTACGGTACTATTAAGATACTTAGCCAAAGTAAGTGCTTCACTTATCGTAAACCTATAAATACCATTCTCTTTCCTTGAGTATGTTGATATATCAATTTCTAATAGGTTAGCTAAGTCCAGTTGATTTAACTTATTCTCTACTCTTTTAGCTTTAATATTTGACATGCTTACACCCCTTTCCGTTGCCTTATCTGCAACTCTTGCTACTATTATAATTGCTTTATCTACAACTGTCAAGCTTTATTTTGCTTTTAGTGCAACTTTGTTGATTTGCTCATTAAGCAAGTGTATAATTAACTACGAGGTGGTATTATGGATTTTAGTATTAGACTAAAACAATTAAGAAACGAAAAACAATTAACCCAAGAACAATTAGGAAAAATGTTATCATTTGATAAATCTACTATTTCTAGATATGAATCTGGTAAATATGAACCCAGTCAAGATGTTTTAAAATTATTGTCTGAATTTTTTGGTGTAACAGTGGATTATTTAATTGGAAATTCAAACGTTAGGTATCACCACGAAACAATTGCAGCTCATCATGAAAATGATGAGTGGACAGAAGAAGAACTTAAATCTATCGAAGATTTTAAGGAATATATAAGATCAAAAAGAAAGAAGAATGAATAAAGGAGAGATTTAATGAGATTATTTAAAAACAAGAGAATACTATCACTATTACTAGTACTCTTGATGTTTTTATCTGTACTACCTGTAAGTGCTAATGAACCTATTAATGTAGAAAGACTTGCTGGATCTAACAGATATGAAACTTCATTAAGAGCAAGTAAATCTGCTTTTGAGAAGTCTGACTATGCTATCATTGCTAGTGGCGAAAACTTCCCTGATGCTTTAGTTGGAGGGGTTTTAGCTGGTGTAATTGAAGCTCCATTATTAGTTACTAGCAAAAGCAATGTAAGTAAGGAGCTTCTATCTGAATTAAATAGATTAGAAGTGAAAAAAGTTTACTTACTAGGTGGTGAAAATACACTTACACAAGACATTATAAATACTTTAAGTGATTATGAAGTTGAAAGAATTTCAGGAAGCAATAGATATGAAACAGCTAATGAAGTATCTAAAGTAATAGAAACGCATCTAGGCGAGATATCTAATACATATTTTGCTGATGGAAGGAACTTCCCTGATGCTTTAGCAGTAGCACCATTAGTTGCTAAAAATAATGGTGTTTTGAAGTTGAATGATGGTAGTCCTATTAGTACAGGCATAGCTGTTGGTGGTGTAAATTCAGTGCCTGGAGATGTCCAAAGGATTGCTGGAATTAATAGAATGGATACAGCTGTAAAAATTGCTAATCAATACCAAGATGTATCTAAAGTAATATTGGTAGATGCTGGAAATTATCCTGATGCATTATCTGCTTCAAGCTTATCACACAAGTACAATGCACCTATCTTACTTACTTCAAGTACTAAATTATCAGTAGAAGCAAAAGAGTATATCAACAACAACATCGTTACAGATGTAATTATAATTGGTGGTACAAACTCTGTATCAGAAAAGATAGTTGATGAATTAATTGGCAAGACAGATAATGTAAAACCTGTAGAACCAGTTGAGCCTATACCAGACCAAGAAAAAGAACTCTATAAAGTAATTAGGGTCATAGATGGTGATACCCTAGTTATTAATATAAACAATATTGATGAGAGAGTTAGATTGATTGGAGTTGATACACCTGAGAGTGTTCATCCTGATCCAGACAGAAACACTGAATGTGGAAAAATTGCATCTGATTTCACTAAATCCAAGCTAGAAGGGAAAATGGTGGAGTTGGAGCTGGATGTACAGGAAAGAGATAAATATGGTCGAGTGCTTGCTTACGTCTATCTGGACGGAGTTATGTTTAACAAAACCTTGTTATCATCTGGTATGGCTAAAATTGCTACCTATCCACCAAACACACGATATGTTGATGAATTTGTAGAATTGCAACATCAAGCTAGAGAAAACAACATAGGATTATGGGGATCTGATTGTAATCACAATAAACCAGAACCTGAACCAAATCCAAATCCTGGTGTAACTGGTGAGTTACCATACATCGGAAACAAAAACAGTAAAATATTTCATTACTCAGACTGTGGAAGTGTAAAAGTAATGAGTCCCCACAACAAGGTAGTAATCGAAACTAGAGACGAAGCTATCTCAATGAACTATAAACCATGTAGTAGATGTAAACCATAAAAACTAATAGAGCCTTTATATAAAGGCTCTATATATTTAAACATAAAAGAAGATTTGTTCGGAGGTAGGTTATGAAGTATGAGGAATTAATTGAAGAATACGAAGAACAAGTAGAAGTAATAGAAATTCCTTTGAATGGAAGTCTAAAAGGCTTATATTACGAGGGAGCAATTGCTATAGATAGTAAACTATCAAAAAGAGATAAAACAGAGATACTGGCTGAAGAATTAGGTCATTTCCTACTTACAGCTGGGAATATCCTGGATCAAACAGACTTAGAAAACAGAAAGCAAGAAATAATAGCTAAAAACTGGGCATATGAAAAATTAGTACCTATTTCATCTTTAATAGAAGCATTCGAAAAAAGAATAAATACAAGAACAGAACTATGTGAATTCTTGGAGGTTTCTGAAATGTATCTAGAAGATGTATTAGATTATTATCAAAAGAAACATGGCTATTGGTATAGATGTGGAATCTATGTAATGACATTTAAACCATTACAAATGGCGAAGATGTTGTAAGGAGGTGTAAATGTGGCTGGAAGTGTATCAAAACGAGGAAAATACTCATATAGACTAACATATGTTGTAAATGGTCTAAAATACAGAAAAACCATTAAAATATTAGGGAAAAATGAAAAAGAAAATAGAAAACTTGCTGAACAAATGCTGTTAGAATTCATAGTTGAAGTAGATTCTGGATCTTTCGTTAATACAAGAGACGTTGTATTTAAAGAATTTGCTTATGATTGGTTAGAGCTTATAGAACATGACCTGGCTGTTACTACTCTTGAAAAGTACGAACGGGTTATTGAACAAAGATTAGTTCCTGAATTTGGAAATTCTAAATTAAATAAAATAACAAACATACAAGTAAAAAAATTCATAAATAAAATGCTTACTACAGAAGCAAGGCTTGATGGAAAAAAAGGAAAATTATCAGCAACTACCGTTAAAGATTATTACGATGTATTATCGGTAATGCTAAATAACGCTTATGAATGGGAACTAATGGACAGTAAAGTAATGGATAAAGTAAAACCACCTAGAATAAAAAAAAGTGAAGCAGTTATATATCAACTTGACGATATTAAAAAAATGCTTGAAGCCTTAAGTCAAGAAAGTTTACAGAAACAAATACTGTTCTTGACAGCGATGTCAGGAACTTTAAGGCGAGGTGAATTGGTAGGCATAAACTTTAATGATGTTAATGAAATTGATGACACAATACACATTAATAAATCTGTAGCTAGAACAAAAGAAGGTGTAGTAATAAAAGATACGAAGAATAAAAGAAATAGAACAATAGCTATCCCATCTGAATTAACAAATATGTACAAGCAATTAAAAAAAGATCGTAAAGAATTAAAACTGCTTTTAGGTGCATTGTGGGAAGGTGTCGATGATATTGATAACAGTCCAGTATTTATACAAAAAAATGGCAAAAGGATTTATCCAACAAGTCCTACACAAATGTGGGATAAATTTATAAAAAAACATAAATTAAAGAAAATAACTCTACACCAATTAAGACATACTGGTGCAAGTTTATTAATTGCTGAAGGTGTAGATTTGCAAACTGTATCTTCAATACTAGGACATAGTAGGGCATCAACAACAGCTGAAATCTATATACACTTAATCGACAAAGGACAAAAAGAAGCTGCAAACGTATTTAAAAATATTCTTTTTAATGTATAATGACATTTCTAAAGGTATTGTTAATAATTAGATAACCCCAAAATCGCCCCAATTTTGATTTTTGAATAATATCCACTTGCGTATCCACTAAAAAAACGGCTTATATAAGCCGTTTGTTTGGTGGGCCATGCCGGATTCGAACCGGCGACCTCTACGATGTCAACGTAGCACTCTAGCCAGCTGAGCTAATAGCCCCCGTCTTTTGAATATATTACCATAGCGCAGAAGTTTTATCAAGCAGAAAATTATATAGAACAGAGGAATGTAGTTAATGATTCGAATCTTATGGATTCTTTCATTAACAGGGTATCGGAGTTCTCCCTACGAAAGATTGTTGATATAAAAAACCTTAAAAGACAAAGGTAATGGAAGTGAGGGCACATCCTCTACGAAATACATTTATATATGATACACGATAAGAAACTTGTCGTGCTCAAAGTAGGGGAGAACTCTGATTCTCCCTTACTATAAATCACCTAAACCATGCACATTCTATTCAATATAACCTATCTATAATTACCTATCTTGTTATATACTTCGGTTTCTAAGGTAGCGGAAGTGCCCTCAGTTCCAATTACCTCGGCTACAAATTAAAGTAAGGCAAATGAATAAAAACTTGAATCAAATAACCTAAATATATAAAAATGGTCGTTAAATAATTCAAACCTTAATTGTTCTCATATTTAACAGGAGTAGTGGATTTCTCCACTACTAATTTAGAGGTGAGAAGTTAGACACCGGGAAAGAAATCTTTGATTTCTTACTGTTCGATCGATTTTTATATAATATCCGGAGCAAAATCTTATCTTTGCTACATTCGTTCCAAACGTAAAAAATAAGTATTTTTTTCCAGTGGAGAACATGTTGAAATTTATCTGACTTTGAACGTTTGGTGTAAAATCATATTGTAGGCTCCGTAGGGTTTTGATTTATTTTTTATAGCGCAGCGGTATATAAATTACCGGAGGAGCCGAAATACGATTTTACCCAATAAGTGAACGGAAGAGAAATTGCAACTTGTTCGGAGCCTTTCTTTTGTTTCTACCCGTGAATAAAGATAAACCTAGCTTTAAAGCTAGATTACGACTAGATTTGATTTGTTTGGCGTATTTGATTAAAGCAAAACAATGTTGAAGTAAGGGCACATCCTCTACTATTAATATAAAAATAAATCACTTTTAAAAACTCACGACTCATGACCAATCTCTCACAACCATTCCCCTAAAAATGGGCAGAGAAAAGAGCAGGCGCTGCCTACTCTTGTCTCTGGAGTTAATTATGATGAAAAAGAATAAACTGTATTACTACTTGTTTATTACATTCATATTATACAACATACTTTTTTAATTGTCAACGTTTTCCTTTAAAAAAAGTTTATTGACAAAGCCCTGAAAATAGAAGCTTTGTCAGCTTTTTCAAGTTAAAGCATTTGTTTTCCTAGTTAAGGAAAAACCACTGTTATTATTCCGTTGATTTTTAATAATATTTTGTAAATATCTACGCTTCTTGGATTTTTGCCATTTCATCCAGTTTCTTTATTTCTATGAAAAACAAGGTAAATGCAACAATAGCAGCAGCCATATCAGCTATGGGCCCTGTTAGGAGCACTCCGTCAATCCCTAAAAACTGTGGAAGGATGTACACAAGTGGTATAAAGAAAATTATATGTCTGGTTAAAGAGATTAAAAGCCCTCTAAGAGGTTTGCCAATGGCAGTAAACAAAAAGGATGATACCGGCTGAGCTCCATTGACAGTAATCATAAACATAAAAATCCTGAGATATCTAATTGCAAACTGTTCATATTCGGGGCTCCCTGTTCCAAATATTCTTATTATTTGGAGTGGGAATAACTGGAATATTGCAAAAGTTATTAGCGATACCACAGTAACTGCACCCATATTAATTAAGGTCGCACTTTTTACTCTGTTAAAATTCTTTGCACCATAGTTGAATCCCATCACAGGTTGTGCGCCTTGAGAGATTCCTATTACTATTGAAGTGTATATAATTGTTACCTTTGAAATTACTCCGACTACTGCAAGTGGAATTGAGCTTCCATAATCGGACTGTGCACCATAGTATTTCAATGACTGATTGAGGATAATCATCATTATCATCATTGCTAAGTGGTTCATGAGCGGGGTTGCTCCAAGTTTTAAAACATCCCATGTCAATCCCTTTTCAAGTTTTTTATTAAAAAAACCGAATATTTCCGGACTTATGTCGATTGTCTTCATATGTTTTAAAATGTATACAAGTCCTATAGTAGCATTTACAGCTTGACTGATAACCGTAGCCCATGCCGCTCCGGCAATTCCCATATCAAAAACAAAAATAAATATTGGATCTAGTATGGTGTTTAGAACAGCACCGGTAAGTGCTGCCACCATAGCGTATCTTGGAGATCCATCGGACCTTATAAGTATAGGAAATGCTATGGATGCCATTAAAAATATCGTACCTTTTGTAGTTATATTTGCGTACTCAAATGCATAAGGGAATACTTCTTCAGTACTCCCAAAAATAAATAATAACCTCGGTAAAAAAATAAGTGCAAAAGCTGTAATCATAACAGAGAAAACAAAGACAAGACTAACTCCTCTACCAAAGACCTGCTTTGCTCTCTCTTCGTTTTTTCGTCCTAATTCTAAATTAAAATTTGAAGCTGTTCCAACTCCAACAAGTAGCGAAATCGCAATTGTAAGTGTTACTAGAGGAAAGGATACATTTGTTGCAGCATTTCCAAGCATCCCCACTCCCCAGCCGATAAATATCTGATCGATAATATTATAAATGGCTCCAACGAGTCCTGAAATAATCGAAGGTATAGCGTATTTAACCATAAGTGGGGCTATGGGTTCATAACCCAATGGGTTTTCGGTTCTTTCCAATTCATCACCTTTTCTAATTTCTATTTGTAAATAATATATTGTTTATTTTATTTATTATATCCTCTTTATAAAAAATGTTTTTGAAGCCCGTTATCGCTAACTCTTTCAAATCGTGCGGTTCGTTTTCAATATTGATCCTCTTGTCTTTAAATGCCTTTATTATTCCATCCAGTTCGTAAATCTCCAAGGGCTCCATTTCAAGCTGCTTTAGCCTGGACTCAGTAAGTTTTATGGCTAAGCTTGCAGCAGATGGTTTGTCTTTTAATCCTAAGGTTTCAACAATCTTAGGAAGAATATACATATACATCTTATCTAGACCGGTTAACTCAGGTAATCCGAGAACATCTCCTAATTCACCTATTTTTTCGTCAGGTAGATTAAAAAGGTACTCAGCATAAGCTTTTGCATCTCCTTTTAGCGTATAGTAATCTCCATAGAATTTTCCTAGTGCTACCATGGTGTCTAAGTAACCGATTTTTATCAGTCTATCGCTATTCTCTTTACTAAAATCGAGTAATTTGCCCAGTTCATGTCTCGGGTTTATTTCAATAAAATTAACGCCGGGGACATCTCTACTTTCGATAATACCCAGACCTTCAATTCTAACCAAAACTATGTCAGTATATCCCTTATCCACTAGCATGGAAAAAGGAAGGTTGTCAGAAAACGCACCATCAAGATAAACCTTGCCGCCAAGCTCACTTCTTTTAAACACCGGAAGATAACAAGACGCCATAAGATAATCCCAGAGACATCCTGTAGGGACATCTTCTATAAAAAGTTTTTCACCTTTTCTATCGGTTATATTAAAGGTTACAAGACCAAAATCCTTTCCACTTTCTCTAACTTTTTTCTCATTTACATTATTTGAAATGTATTCATAGATTGGTTTTATATCGATTCCGCCTTGCAAAACTAAATCTTTGATTTCATTGGAGTAGTTTTTAATCAATTCGAAACTAAAATTAGTCTCCATAAGTTTTGCAGGGATGACGGTTCCAAAAATCACTTCTATATCTATCTCTCTCCAAAGCTTTTCGAGCTTTTCGAAGTCTCCTTGAGCAATCATCGCTCCATTCAAAGATCCAATGGAGGTACCTGTAATTCCATCAAATTCAAATCCATTTTCTAAAAGCGCTTTATATGCACCTATTTGAAAAGCACCTTTTGCGCCGCCACCTTCTAGCACAAGTCCTCTCATATATTGCCTCCATCATATATTCTATAAAGTAATATTATCATGTTTTAATAGATATTTCCATTATGTTATAATAGATGTAATTATATTTATGAGGTGAATAATGAGAAAATCTTGGGAAGAATATTTTATGGATCTGGCTCACACTGTCGCTACCAGAGGTACATGTGACAGAGCTTATGTAGGATGTGTGATAGTTAATACTGAAAACAGGATCGTATCTACCGGATATAATGGTTCTATTGCAGGTAATCCTCACTGTGATGAGATAGGACACACCATGAGGGATGGACACTGCATCGCAACTATCCATGCAGAGATGAATGCACTTTTATACTGTGCAAAGGAAGGTATATCGGTAAAAGGATGTCACTGTTACGTAACTCATTTTCCTTGCCTTAACTGTACTAAGGCTCTTATACAAGCAGGAATTTCAAAAATTTACTATCATGAAGGATACAGAATCGATGATTATGCACTAGTGCTTTTAAAAAGGAATAATATCGAACATATACAAATCTAAAAGAGCTGGCTAAATGCCAGCTTTTTCTTATAATCTAAAAATTATGCCCATTAATGCTCCCATGGCTATTAAAAATATGGGATGTATTTTAGGTAGTTTATAATGAATCAAGAACACTGCCGAGAAAAGTAACAGCGGTCCAAATTTAAATAAGTCGAGCAATGCCTTAGTGTTCATAAACAGCGAGATGTTAAAAAGACTAACCGCAAAAAGCTCGGCCATAGCCCCAAATACCAAACCAGCTGTAGCCGGTCTTATCCCATAAAAAGCATCTACCATTAGCCTACTTTCTCTGTACTTAGTTATTACATTTATGATTAAGAGAATCACGATAATAGAAGGAAGTGCCAGTGCCGTCGTCGATACAAGAGCTCCGGGTACCCCTGCAGTTTTCATTCCTACATAGGTCGCCATATTGGTACCGATGGCCCCTGGTGTAGACTCTGAAATTGCTATCATATCCAGAAGTTCAGAGGATGTAAACCATCCGTGGTTTACTGACATCTGTTTTAAAAAAGGTATGGTCGCAGGTCCCCCACCGATTGAGAAGAGTCCCGCTTTAAAAAACTCATAAAAAAGCTGCAAATATATCATCTTCTTACACCTCTTGATATGATTCCGGTGGCCGCAGCAAATAAGACTACCGGTATGGGTGATACCCTTAAAACTCCGATCATAATAAAGGATACTATAAAAATCATCCCGGTAATTATATCCACCACTCCAATTTTCGCCATTTTAATAACCGTATGAGCAATAAGTGCACAAACGGCAATACGTATCCCGCTAAAAGCCCTTTGGAAATATGGGTTTTCAGAGTATATGAAAATCACCGAAGCGAGCGAAATAATTAAAAGAAATGCAGGTAGTAAAAATGAAAATGCCGCTACAAAAGCACCGAGCACCCCTCTTTCTTTATAGCCTATAATAGTTGATACATTTATTGCAATAATTCCGGGTGTTGTCTGACCAATTGAGTAATAGTCGATCAGATCTTCATTCGAAACCCATTTATGATTGTCCACCACTTCTCTTTTTAAAATTGGAAGCATCGCCAGTCCACCGCCAAAAGTAAAAGCTCCTATCCTCAAAAAAGTAGTAAAGAGAGTGAATAATCCGGTTTTATTTTCCCTACTTTTTGCATCCATTTTAGAGCCTACTTACATCCAAATCATTAAATGATTCTAGATATATTTTAGATATCGCTATTATCTCATTTTTTTGTTCAGCTGTAGAATCATCCTCAATACCAACCGGTATTAATCCTAGTTGTACTGCATTTTCTAATGCATAAAGCGCATCGTCAAATACATAGGTGTCCTCGGGTTTCGTACCAAGTTTTTTAACAGCTATATCAAAAAATTTTAGATCTCCTTTTTCACAGTCTGCAATATCAGGTGTGAGAACAAACTCCATAAACCTTCCAAGCTCTAATCTATCTACGGCTTTCATAGCTAAAGAACTCGCTGTAGCTGTAGTGATACACATCTTATATCCTAATTTCTCAAGCTCAATTAATTTATCATATACACCTTCTTTAAGCGGAAATTTATGACTATAATGATCATCAAGTGTCTCGTACATAAAGTCCAGCATATCATCAAGTGTTACATTCATATCGTAAACTTCATTAAAGTATGCAGGTGCATCATTTAGTCCAATTGCCTTTAACTCTTCAGTGGATTTTGGATCGTACAAAAGTCCTCTTGACTCTACAAACTGTTTATCTAAACTTTCCCATATTTTCATTGAATCTATTAATGTTCCATCTAAATCAAAAAGAATTCCTTTCATTCATACCTCCATCATTTATCATCAATTATACTTACATATCTATTTTATCCGACTTTTATTATAATTACTAGTTCAAAACAATTAGGATCTAAAAGATCACTTATGAATCCAAGATTATGATTTATTTTGCCCTTAATATTAGCTAAGCACAAAAAATAAACTTCAAAAAAAGCATAGAGGATTAAAATCACTATGCTTTCATTTATCTTTAACTTTTATTCTACTTTCTATACTCATCAAGCAGCCCTATAATTGAATCAATCTTTTCTAAACTATTGATCAGTATTTCATCAAAAGAGCCCACTCCAAATTCTGAATTTCTAAGCGATTTTTCTGTTGCTTCTCTAGCAGCTCTCATCAGTAGAGTTGACCATTTAGCAGCTTTATAAGAATCGAGGCCTGTACCGATTATTGCAGCAGTCACAGCTGCATATACGCATTTATAACCGAATATTGGCGTTAACAGATTAGTCTTATTTACACATGTATAAGAGTCCTTCGAGTTTGTAACATAATCGTTCTCTCCCATGACGATCACAGTGCATTTTCTTCGTTCGGCAACTTTATCAGCCATCTCTTCAACCGTTATGCCCGGTTTTTCTTTTGCATTTGCATAAACTATCTTATAAACCTCGGCGATTTCCGCTGCATCGCCTATAATTATATCAAAACTTAGCTCAGTTAAAAAAGTCTCCGTAGTAGAACTTCGCAGCTTTGAAGTTTGTATCTCATGAGGCTGATATACAACCGGTCTTCTTATTTGATTAGCATAGTGAGCCGCTTTCATCATTGATCTTATAGTTCTAAAATTAAGTGTGCCTATATTGATTAAAAGAGAATCACAGTATTCAGTTATATCCTTTACTTCATCGGGATCATCTCCGACATAACCCCTTGCTCCAACTGCATAAAGTGCATTTAGCACCTCTTTTGCAGATACATAATTGGTTATGCAATGGACTTTTGACTCGGTCAATATATTTTTAATCATAATTTCCTCCCTCTAAATAGGTATTGATAGTAATCACAATTAATTATATATCAAAGGTTGTTTGCATACAAATCAATTATTATTTACATAGTTTTATTTAAAATTAAATCCGATAAAATCTATACCTAATTTTTATTTAAAATCCTCATAACAGGTGTTGAATCAACATTTGTTATAGTTATTTACGATTTATTTATCATAAATTTTTCATTGTTGAAATTATTTTGTGTTTGTTGTAAACTTATCTTTGCGAGAATATAATATTAAGGAGTGATTTAATGAGTTCAACCTCTCAACCTGGCATTGCAAATCCGGCTCCTCTGGGACTTTTAGGATTTGGAATGACAACTGTATTACTTAATCTTCATAATGCCGAGCTTATCCCGCTATCCGTTGTAATTGTTACAATGGGCTTTGCACTAGGCGGTGCAGCACAGATAATTGCCGGTATTATGGAATACCTTAAGGGTAACACTTTTGGAGCTACGGCTTTTACAGCCTATGGTTTCTTTTGGTGGTCTCTGATTTTTATTTGGATCAAACCTTTCAACCTCCAAGCTCTAGATCCGAATAGCATGGGATTTTATTTGCTACTTTGGTGTATATTTACAAGCTTTATGTTTGTCGGTACACTTAAACATAATAAAGGTATCCAAGTTGTATTTGGGAGTCTAGCATTACTATTTCTTTTACTCTCTATAGCAAACTTTACTGGATCACATATGATCCACATCATTGCAGGATATTTAGGTATCTTCTGCGGATTATCAGCTATATATAATTCAGCTGCACAAATACTAAATGCTGAATATGGTAGAATAGTACTGCCTCTGGATTAATCAATCTACATTTTTAAAAAAGTGCAATATATTTCCCATATATCATGGATATGAGCGTTAATATAAAAAGTTTTTATTTCATATCGGGAATTACGGGATTAATAGCATAAAAAAAGAGCTAAGGTCGATTTCCCTAGCTCTTTTTGAATTAATAATTAATTCTTTTTGTTTTTCATTTTTACCATATTATTTTATACCTATCTGCACCTTTTCATCTTCAGTTAAAACTCTCCCGCCCCTTACTTTTTCTACTTCATTTAACATATCCTCTTCTGCTAAAATCTCATAAATAGCAGTAGATCTGTAGGTCCTTGGCTGTTCATCTCTTTCTATATTATAATTTATATAAAAGGATTGATCTAGACCGATTACACCTCCGTCAGGACTGATGTAGCCATTTATTCTATAGGTTTTTAGCTGGGATTTTAATCTCATCATCAGCTTTCCATTGGTAAAATCTATAAGATAGCTTATCCTTTCCGTGTCGTTGTTTCTAATCATGAGCAGCCTTTGGCTTTCTTCATTATATAGATTCACATCACCAAAGTCTATGGGTGTTTCAGAAGTATATTCATCAAGTTCAAAAGTTTGAAGTTCTCCATTTTCCCATTTAAAACCCGAGTTATTATAGACTCCTCTCGCCTTCATACTCTCTCCTTGTCCGTTTACGTATAGGATTTCACCGGGAATCTTTGTAATAAACTCACCTGAACTTAAATCATATATATCCGCAACACCGGAAAGGCGATTCACAACAATGGTATGACCATCTTCGCTAACAAGTAGTTTGTAACTATTTGATGATATATGTGGATGTGCCAAAATTTCTTGACCTTTCTTTACATCGTATATCTTTAAACCATTCAACTCATCAATAATGACAAGGCCGCTGGAGTCTGATGTAAAAGCGATGCCTTGGCTTCCGACATCTAATGGTATTTCAACGGAATTTTCATCAATCGTATCCTCTATTAACACCACTTTGCCGGCAACCTCATCTTTTAACAAAGTAACTATTCTGGCAATATACCGTCCATCATTAGAAATCCTAAAATCCCTAACCTCATTAACATAAGTTGAATAATCTGATTCCGCTATATTAATTTTCCTGTGCTCACTGCCTTTTCCATTCCAAATAGAAAATCCGTCATCATCATAAAAAAGTACTTGCTTTGAGTCACTCGAGACAGCAACTAGCTGTTTTTCAATGGGTTCTTCGATTAGTTTAGCATCTATGTCGATAATTTTAATAACTTGATTGTCATGTGCACTTGCAATCACCTTGCTGCCATCCGGCGTAAACTTAAGTTCAGTGGGAACCCCCCTTCCAAAACTTAGTCCACTTTCGATAATTGCACCATTTTTCCATATCCCTATCAATCCATTATTTCCTGAAACTACTATCGTATTGGAGTCCTCCTCGTAGGCAAAACTCACTATATCTATGTTTCCAAAGTATATTTCATCCTGCTGAGCTCCGGTCTTTCCATCTATGAGGATTATTTTATTACCGGATTTTGCAATTATAGTACCAGACTTGGACTCGATTGGTGGAGTGGTAGCAGTATCGACTGATAAGTTTTGATTTATTATAAACTCTCCGCTTTCTACATTAATTTTAATCAGATTACCTGATGCTTCAGCAAGTATTGAAGTGCCATCATCAGAATACCTTGCCCAATTAAAGAATCTACTCGCAGCTCCAATTGAGCTTAAGGCTTCATCTTCAAATTCCGGAGGATTATACTTTTTAATTGTATCACCGGTGTTTAAATCTCTTATTGAAAGTTCAGTTTGATCCTGAGTTTGAGTGATTAAAAGAACATTTTGCCCATCTTGACTGATTTCACCGTATTTTACATTTTCAGAGAATAATTGTCCTCTTTCCTCTGTCCAATCAGATGTTCTATAAACCTTAAACTCTATGCCGGAATTTCCTAAACTAGCCTTAAAAAACTTGCTGCTATCTTTAGAAAAAGCTGCTAACATTGGAATCCCCGCTTGATTTATCCTAGCTAGTTCTTCACCTGATTCTGTATCATAAAATACTGTATCTTCGTCAAATGAAGAGGATGAAAGGTAATTTCCATCCGGTGAGTAATCCACTATTTTAACCTGTTCAGTGTGTCCATCCAGCACCTGTAAAAGTTCACCATTTTCAGGATTATAAATGGCAGTCCTATTGTCTCCATGACCTGCCGCAAGTTTCTTACCGTCAGGACTTATACCGAAGTAAGTCAATTTATTTTTAGTAGGGATGGTCGTCAACATAGCAGCCCCGGAGTGATATATAGAATCATTGTAAATCCCTTGAACTTCGGCTTTAAGTTCATCATAATTCTCCATATTAGGCACAATTGGCTTCATCGCTTCTTCGGCTACAAGAATTGCTTTAATGGTGTCCCCATCGGTTAGCATTTCTCTGGAATTCTTTAAAAGTATAGAAGCATTTGACTGAACAGCTTCCCTTCTAGCTTTTTCAGCTCTTTGATAGGCGTTGGTCATAAAGATTCCAAATACGAGTAATGCTGCCGCCACTATAGTTGAAACAGACATTATAAGTCTATTCTTACGCTCTTTATCCCTTTGCTTTAAATCACCGTATGAACAGCCTAGAATCGTAGCCATCAGTCTATATTTTTCGGTCTTTAATAGCTTTAGAGATTCTTTAGTGAGCCGCTGGGCAGCTCCGGAATCGGTCTTTGACAGCTCCTCATATCCGGCAAAGTCGAGCTTTTGTACTTCCGGTGGTCTTAGGTCAACAGCAAGTACATCCTGTACTTCATCTCCTCCCGTGCCTCTTCTAAGTTCTTTGAGTGGTTGAGGAAAGGATTCATAAGGTTCCCCCTCAACAAGAACCGGGATAATTCTATTGTCTCCGTGCAGCTTTCTGAATGTTTCTATCTCCTTTACGCACCACTCTGAAAGAGGCGTTCTTCTTGAGCAAATTACGATGAGGTACTTACTATTTTTAAGTGCATCTTCAATAGAATCACTTAAGTCCTTTGCAGTAAGCTCTTCCCTGTCTCTAAAAACTCTATAAACCGGCCTTTTGCCGTCCACATAAAACTCTTTAGGTACTCTAAAAGTCTCTATCATCTTATGGATTTCTGCTGCAATTGTTGCATCCGGTTCCAAATGTCTATAGCTAATGAATGCTTCAAATTTATATTTGTCTTCCCTAAACTCCTTGGCTGCACGCTCCATTTGATCTTCGGCAAGTATTTTATTGTCTTCCATATTGCTCCTCCTCAAATAGTGCAAATGACGCTATCAAATCATACTGCGGGTAGCATCTATAAAAACTATCTCCTATAATCTCATTCCAATCATCTATCAAGCAAGGATGTGTTTTTTCATACTCATCCTTTTCCTCTCCATATCTAAAGTTCATCGCGTAGTAGCTATTATTCCATCTTTTATGCTCAAGTCTTGAAAGATAGTCAAGTATAGGGTTTAATTTTAAAAATTCATTAAAATGCGTTTTAAAAGCTACTGAATCACTACCGAATTTTTCTTGAATGTCCATAAAATCTTCCATCTTTTCATCGATCATGGTCTTTAATTCAGCATCTGTTTTAGAAGGATGGAGACTTCTTATTATTGCCTCTTTAACTACAGCATGATCAGCAGAAGCTCTTGAGGAATTCTTTTTGGTCTGAGAAAGCATGCTCCATGAACTGCCTCCTCCCAGTCCCGTCTTTTCAGAAGTTCGGTTATAGGAGTCGTTAAAAGCTCTCGCTTTTCTATCCAGATCAGACCTTATCAGAATTCTCTCATTCATAATCTCATTGATATCTCCAAATACCCTAAGCTCCTCATGTCCCGGAGGAAGTAATGAATCTAAATCAATACCTGAGGTATTTCTAAGTGCTTTTGGTTCGTGATAGAAAAATCTATCGACCGTGCTTAATATTTCCAGATTTGTAATTGTATCTTCGTTCATTAAAAATATGGCAGTCGGAGGATTATCGGACTTTAGAGTCCTAAGATATGAAGCCAGCATCCTTGATTTTAGCTCAATTGAAACCGCTTCAATATTCACAGCCCCTGTAATCTCCTCATTATTTGCAATAAATTTAGAAACTATCTGCTCGGCATCATCATCGATTACCGTAACTTTCAAATTATTTTCTAGAGAAAGAGTTACATTGTTAGCGGCAATCCTTAGCATAGGAGCAGTAAGTTCATTGGCTCCGAGGACCAGAAAATGAATCTGACCAAGCCCACTGTCAATCATATCGACATTTATCTCAGGCTTTTCCTTGCTTAGCTTCTCAAGACCATCAAAGTTCAGCTTTAAAAATCCGTCTCTATCGTCCAATCTATTCAAAAGCATCCTCATAGTCAGTTCTCCAATATTGTATGGGATAATATCCACAAGCTCAAGCTTCGGCTCAGATACTTTTCCGGTATTTAAAAGTTTTTCCAAGTAATCGGGAATAGAGTTTGAGTGAGTATTAATATACATATTCATCTCGTTTTCAGGAGCAATCGACTTTATAATTCTTTGGAACATAGAGTAATTTTCAAGATCATCACCGGATCCGAAAAGTATATTTACACATCTGTTTATATTTAGGCTTTTAAGCATACTCTCCAGATCTTTTGCACTCTCTGTTTCAATATTGAAGTTATATACAGCAACCTTCTTTTTCTCATAGTTCTTTTTAATCTCCTGATTTATGGGATCTTTTAATACAAGGGAAATATCGTACCTATGCTCTCGCGTAAGATTAGCTATAAGCGCTTCTACTTCTTCTGTTTTTTCAAAAATAACCAAATGTTTTTTACTAAACCTATTTCTCCATTTATTTCTAAAGTGAAGAAGTGCATTGGTTACCTTGGTTAGTACAAGTGCAGATGTCAATAAAGGTGCAAGCCACATTGCAATCTGGTAGCTCAGAGTTGAATCAGCTTGGGCAGGAATCGGCGGTGCAAATAAAAAGAGTTTCATAGTTCCATAAAGCATCGCAGACATGAGCCTCCAAGGCTTTTCAATAATAGGACTATAATAAGAATAAAGTCCATGAACCCCTAGTGCAAGTGCAATAATCACCATAATATACCATAATCTTCTTCTATAATAATTCCAATTTTCTCTCATAGTCTTCTCCGTTCATATTACTTATTTATGATAGATACCCATTTTACATACTTAGCTAATCATTTTATGTTCAGGATTTTTTAATATGATTTATTATAATATATTCGGGTAATATAATTAAGAAAATAATAATAAAGAAAGGCAGCTGCCATGAAATTTAAATCAGAAGTGATAGAAATCGCTTCAAAAAAGATAATACATTTACCTAAAGAGATCAGTGACAAACTACCTACAAGAGGTATGGTTATGGCGAAGATTGTAATTGATGATGTGAGCAAAACAATCCCCATCGAACCTGATGGGAAAGGTGGTCATTGGTTTGAGATAAAAGGTATAGATACGGGGACTGAAGAAGAGTTCGAACTGGAACTAATAAAAGACTGGCCCGAGCCTGATATGCCAAGGGATATTATGAAAAGCATAGAGGACGAAAATCTTATTGAATTGTGGCAGAGTTTTACCACAAAGACAAGATGGGAATGGCTAAGATGGATAAGATCGACAAATAATAAAGAAACAAGAGCAAAACGGATCAAAGATGGCATTTCAAAAATGAAAGACGGAAAAAGAAGACCATGCTGTTTCAACTCAGCAAGTTGTACGGTACCTGAGGTTTCAAAGTCCGGTATATTAAATATTGATTAAAGCTGTGCTAACAGCTTTTTTTATTTACTAACTTTCAGTTAAATAGGTAGAAAATAGTTTTAACTTTTCCACTATTTTATTTTATAAATTTCTACATGTTTTTCTATTGATAATGCGAAATTTCTGCGTTTTTTTAGATATAATACACCATTTTATTTTCACCTACTTATAATAAATCAATGAAAAAGTAAAATTTATTTTTGACATTATTCTCAATAAAGAATATAATGCTATTATAGGTTTTAATTAATACATTTTCAAGCTCGTAAATCATGTTTAATTTAAACTACATAGATTTTTTTAAGTAATACTTATAAGTTAATCTGCGAAAGAGAGCTTTCGCTAATTATAAAATGCTGTGTCAGATCTTAGACTTTCTGACACAGCATTTTAATTGTAAAAAAGCCTAACACTCTTGACTTTAACTATGCAAAAATAAAATAATAGAGTATAAGTTTGACATTATTCTCGTTTAAGAATATAATGTAATACAGAAGATATTATCGATAGTTTTTTATATTTATAAACTATCTCAATAAACATAGGATAATAGAATTTACCCATATACTTATACTATTCCCAGGCAGGGGTTCTTATTCTAATTCCGCAAAGATCAAAGATATACTGATTTTGTTTGATGTTTAATATAGGAACCCCTCCCCTTTCATTATTAAATAAAGCTTTACATAGACAAAACAGCCGGCTAAAATCTCCGGCTGTTTTTTTATTCTCTAAGAATTTTCTCCATCTTTTTTCCTTTAGCAAGTTCATCGACCAATTTATCAAGCCAGCGAACCTTTTGCATCAGAGGTTCTTCAATGTCTTCAACCCTAACTCCACAGACAACTCCAGTAATTTTGTCTGCGTTCGGATTGAGTTTTGGAGCTTCATTAAAAAAGGTTTCATAATCCACTTCACTCTCGAGCTGCGACTTAAGACCCGCATCATCATACCCGGTCAGCCAGAAGATAACTTGATCCACTTCGTCCTTACTACGCCCTTTCTTTTCCGCTTTGTTTAAAAGCAGTGGATATACCTTAGCAAAGCTCATCTTATAAACTTTTTCGTTTTTCATGTTTCACCTCACTTTAGATTACTTCTGGATTTTGTAACGTAGCACTTGTCTCAATTCTGATTATCTTAAAAATAATTATACCCTGGATTAGTAAATTAAACCTCATACAAACATGTATCTGTAGCGGTGATCCCCGTATCACCAATTATCTTTAACGACAATTAAAGTAAGACAAGTACATTACCCATATTACAAATTACACTCATTTTATTTATAATAAATGACAATGGTAGTTAATGATTCGAATCTTCAGGATTCTCTCATTAACAGGAGAATCAGAGTTCTCCACTACAAAATATTGTTGGTATAAAAAAACCTTAAAAGACAATTGTAATGGAAGTGAAGGCACATCCTCTACGATTTATATAAAATATTCCAATACACAAGGAGTGGCGATACAGCTGACCACGTAGGGGCGAACTCCGATTCGCCTTTCATTAAGTCCTCTAAATATACACATTCTATTAAATATAATCTTTCTATAATTACCTATCTTTTATATACTTCTATTGCTAGGTAGCGGAAGTGCCCTCACTTCCAATTGACTCGACTACAAATTAAAGTATAGCAAATGAATAAAAACTTGAATCAAATACCTAAATATATAAAAATGGTAGTTAATGATACGAATCTTCAGGATTCTCTCATTAACAGGAGAAGTGGAATTCTCCCCTACAAAAGATTGTTGATATAA
>JAEZWM010000087.1 GCA_023443025.1 Bacillota bacterium | reverse complement strand
TATGACGTTCATTAAATATATAATGACAAACATTATAAATGTATTGTAAAACATAATGAATCATGGTATAATTGATCTAACAAATAAATCGTGGAGGTATACTATGTCTGAGAAGCATTATGTTGAGGATACTAAACATGAGAAGGTTGAGTTTTCTAAGGCCTTTAATAGGGTATTGAATATAGGAATATTACTTTCTGGAATTCATTTCTTATTGTTTTTATATTTTATTACTGACTTGCCTACTCAATTGCAATTAAGTGGAAATTTAGGTAGATACTTTACCGAGGCATTGTACTTATTAAGTGTGGGTTTATTTTTCGTCTGTTTTATACAGATAAAAATGCAAAAGAAACCTTTTTCTGAATTCCTTAGTAGTTATTTTATTGTTATTGGTTATTTATGGATGTTATTGTCATTTATAGTTGGCCATCTACCCGGGTATAGCGGTAGAATAGAAATAATGTCTTTTGGATATTTCACTCTAATTGATGGGAAAACCGCATCTATTGGGATTGTAATCATTGTTATAGGATATCTAATGAAGTACGGACACCAATATCAATTAAATGACGACGAAACGGTATAGGTGATAACATGGCGATAATAATTCGACTAGACCGGGTCATGGCGGATAGAAAGATGTCTCTTAATGAACTAGCTGAGCATGTTGGGATTTCATATGTGAATCTTTCTAATTTAAAAAACGGTAAAGTAAAGGCCATTAGGTTTTCAACACTTGAAGGAATCTGCGAAGCACTTGATTGTCAGCCCGGAGATATTATTGAATATGAAAAAAAGGTAGAAAAATAGAATTAAATAAATTTATTGAAAAACACCAAGTCTTGTAGAAAACTTGGTGTTTTATAGTTCAAACTCAATTTTTATTGTAAATTCATCTTCATTTAAATCCGCTATGATTTCTCCGCTTTGGATTTCAACTAGTTTTTTAGCTATAACAAGTCCTAGTCCAAGGCTTCCTTCTGTTCTTGAAGTGTCTGCCGTGTATGACCTTTCAAAGATTTTCTCGAGTCCGTCTTTTATAAAATCACTATCTTTAACATCATTAGAAAAGATTAGTGTCAGTTTATCTTCACTGGTAACTGAACTAACATGGGCAAAAGATTTTCCATACTTGAGGATGTTCTGGATAATATTGGTCAATACTCTAGTCATTAACTTTTTGTCAAGTGTTATTACTGGAAGGTTTTCAGCCAGGTTCAGATTAACCTCTAAGTTTTTAAGCTCAAAATCACCATAAAAGGCAAGCATGGTATCCGTTATCAGTTCGTTAATGTCAATTGACTCCGGTTTATAGTCGTATTCGTCAGTTTCTATCTGAGATATTTCGTAGAATGTTTCTACCAGATTGTTTAATACCTCAACTTTGTTATCGATGATTTTAAGGTATTCAGTTATATCTTCACCTAGTGCATATTTTTCTTCAGTGATTTGTAAGTATCCCTTCATTGATGTTAGTGGAGTTCTTAAGTCATGGGATATGTTTAAAACTTCTTCTTGGTAGGCTTTTGTTTTTTTATTAAAGTGAATTCTATCACTTATGCTCTTATCGAGTATTCTATTGATTTCTTTGTTTAGCTTGTCATAAGATTTTAATGAGTATATATTTTGAACTTTATAGTTTGAAAACTCGAACTCATTAATATCTTTTAGTTCTTTTATTATTTTCCTATTGTTAGAATTGTAAATATATATTAGAACCACTGCTGCTGTCAGTGCTAAAGCTAATATTAAAACTATATAGATCAATTTTATCAAATCCTTTTTAAAAGACTAAAGAAGAGACTGTGTAGCCTCTTCACTAATCTTAAAATTGTTTTTTCTTAAATACATTATAACCTATTATTATACTTAATGCAGAAATTATGATACCAACAACAAATGAGTGTGGGATGATTGACATAGTACCTGCATCGAAGTACTGTAAAGTCAATTCATAAACTCCTGAAGGAGTATACTTATAGTACTGCATAATTGGACCGATCAAAGCTGTTCCAAGATAGAATGCGAACTTTAGTAATCCTCCGTAAATTGCAAATATTAACATAGAATTATAAACCTCGCTGATTCCGTTTATTGCTATTGCGTAGCACATTATAAATGCGCTTATTATGATTGGAAATAGATTTATATATCCAACAATAAAATCCTTTGTAACTTTAGGATCGTATACACCGTAAACTAATCTTGATAATAGGACTGCAACAGCCATAAAGACAATCTCAGTAACTACTATATGGGACAACAATACAGTTAATTTAGAGAAGAATATTTCTTTTCTACTTACTCCATTTGCAATAGCAAGCGGAAGTGTTTTTAAATCTTTATTTGTTAAAATGCCAACATATATTAAGTTAATAAATATGATAAAAACCATCATATTAAGAGTTGTTCTAAAAAAGACTGTTGCTAAGGACTCAAGATCAACTCTAGTGCTTATTACATAAATACCGATTGCACCAGCTATAAGAGCCAATAAAACAACTAAATTTGTTATGTGAAACTTCTTTGATCTTTGAAATCTATAATTTTCAGCATTTAAATAATTTATCATTTTCTTCCTCCTACTGATTTTAAAAAGTGTTCTTCAAGAGTTTCGTGTACATTTTTAATCTCAAGTACTGATACATCACCATTAATAAGTGCTTTATTTATATCTTTAATACTTACATCACTAGTGATGGATATCGAATTGTTTGGCAGTACCTTATAGTCTATTCCACTAAAGGTAGATTCAATTATAGTTGCTGCTTTAGGTGAATCATCAACGGTTACTAGAATTTTTCCGGTGCTCATATTGTCAAATTCTTCTTTAGTGAAGTCTCCGATAAGCTTCCCCTCATCGATAAAAACAAATCTAGTTGAAAAGCTTTGAAGTTCTGCCAATATATGAGATGAAATTAAGATTGTGATATTTTCATCTCTATTGAGTTTTATTAGTAAGTTTCTAATGTCGTTGATTCCCTCAGGATCTAGTCCGTTAGTCGGTTCATCCAGTACAAGTACATCAGGATTTGACATGAGCGCCAGTGCTAAGGATAGTCTTTGTTTCATTCCTGTTGAATATTCTTTAAATTTCTTTTTTGAGTTTTTCTCCATATCTACTATTTTTAAAACTCTATTTATTTCGTCTTTATCTGTAATGCCCTTTAGTCTTTTAAAATACTCCAGGTTTTGGTAAGCATTAAAATTTTCAAAAAACTCATTATCTAATACAAATCCAACCCTTTTTCTTTGTTTCAAAATATCTGATTCTGAGGTACCATAAATTGTAAAGCTTCCGCTACTTGGGAAAATTGTCCCAGCGATTAATTTCATTAAAGTAGACTTTCCTGCTCCGTTGTTACCGATAAGAGCACATATATCTCCTTCGTTAAGAGTTAAGTTTACGTTCGATAATGCGGCTTTGTTACCATACACCTTTGTTAGGTTTTCTGTTTTTATTATGTTCATGATTACTTCCTCCTTATGACTATATTCTAAATCATCCAGTTTTAATATCCTTTAAAGAAAGTTTAAAGAAATCATAAAGATTAAAAAATATTCAAAAAGAATTTTAAAAAAGCCGTCAATCACTTGTGATTAGCGGCTTTCAGCATTTATTCCAGTTTAAAACCAATTCCCCAAATAGTTTTGATGTATTCTGTATCGATTACTTCTGCGAATTTTTTTCTGATGTTTGAAACATGTACGCTTATTGTATTGTCATCACCAAGATATGGACCGTTCCATATTTCAGTGTAGATTTCTGATTTAGAAAAGGCTTTACCCGGCCTTTTTGTAAGCATAAGAAGAATGTCGTATTCAGAGTTGGTAAGGTCAATTTCAGTATCGTTTAATTTAACAATTCTTTTACCGGTATCTATACTAATCTCTTTATATACTATAACATCTGAATCTTCAAAACTTACTTGCGATCTTCTTAACTGCACTTCTATTCTTGCTTCAACTTCCATTCTTTCAATGGGTTTGGTCATATAGTCGTCTGCTCCCAGTTTTAGAAGTTCTACCTTATCTTCAATGCCTGCTTTTGCAGAGATGATTATTACCGGTACATTTGATTTTTCTCTAATTCTGTAAAGAGCTTCCTTACCATCAAGTCCCGGGAGCATCAAGTCAAGAAGAATCAAATCATAGGATTTAGCATCTAAATGAAGAAGGGCTTCTGTACCTGAATACGCTGATGTTGGGGTATGGCCCATATCTGTAACTATTATAGAAAGCAATTTATTTATTTCAGTATCATCTTCAACAATGAGTATGTTTTTATTATCCATTTTACACCTCTTATGTAACCTTAGTCTATTATACACTACAAACAAAAGTTTAGACAATTTTAATAATTTGGAGCGTAAACATGTGATATACTAATTAAAAGAGGTTTACATAACCTTAATAAAAATTTAGGAGGGATAGTATGACACCACATAATAGTGCAAAAAAAGGCGACATCGCTGAAAAAATATTACTACCTGGAGATCCGCTAAGAGCGAAATATATTGCAGAGAATTTTCTAGATGATGTTGTACAGTTTAATGCAGTCAGAAATATGTTTGGCTATACAGGAAAATATAAAGGGAAGGAAGTATCCGTCATGGGTACCGGAATGGGAGTTCCGTCGATTGGAATATACTCATATGAGTTAATTCATGAGTATGGCGTTAAAGATCTTATAAGAGTGGGTTCTTGCGGTGCATATTTACCGGAGCTTGAACTGTATGATTTAGTCATAGCTCAAGGTGCATGTACCAACTCCAGCTATGCTACTCAATACGGATTAAATGGGACTTATTCGGCAATTTCTTCTTGGAAGCTGTTATCTAAAGCTGTAAAACTAGCTGAAGAGAAAAACTTAAGACATTTTGTAGGAAATATCATGACATCAGATATATTTTACGATGATGATCCGGAAAGTTGGAAGAAATGGGCGGGGATGGGAGTGCTTGCAGTAGAGATGGAATCTTACGCACTATTCTGTAATGCTGCAAAAGCAGGTGTTAACGCACTTACAATACTTACTGTTTCTGACTCTCTAGTTCATCAAACCTTAACCACTGCTGAAGAAAGAGAGAAGAGCTTTACTAGTATGATGGAGGTTGCACTAGAGATTTAGATTTTTCTAATCTTTAGAAATTGTATGAAGAAATTTAAGTATATATTATTAATTATTTCTGCTTTGCTAGTATTCACAGCGTGTGAAAAAAAAGTAGAAAAGGAAGAGAGAGCCATTGAACAAAAGGGTAGAATAAAAGTTGCTCATTTAGTAAATGGTTTCTTAGGAGATAAATCTTTCCATGATTCTGCTGAAAGAGGATTTTCTAACCTTAAAGATGAGCTCGGAGATGTATTTGAATATAAAACTGTAGAAATGACAGATGACACAACTAAACATCTTCCAACATTATATGAGTATGCAGAGTCAGGCGAATGGGACATCATAGTTGTTGGTACATGGCAGATGGTAGAGCCTCTGATGGAAGTTGCTGAAAACCATCCAAAACAGAAATTTATAATTTATGATGATTCATTAGATTATAGTGGTGGTAAGTTTGAAAATGTGTACTCAGTAAAATTTAAGCAAAATGAAGGCTCATTTATAGCCGGCTACTTGGCCGCAAAACTTAGCAAAATTGATACGGATCCCAGAATAGATCCTAGCGAAGCAAAGATAGGCTTCTTAGGTGGAATGTCAACTCCTGTAATCAACGACTTCTTAGTGGGATACATTCAAGGAGCAGTTGCAGCGGACAATGATGTAAAAGTAGAAGTTTCATATATAAATGACTTTTTCGATGCACCTAAAGGCAAAGCACTTGCTCTAGCCCAGTATCAAAATGGTGTTGATGTGGGGTTTAATGTCGCTTCACTTGCAGGATTGGGTCAGTTAGATGCAGCGCTCGAAGCGAACAAATATGCCATAGGGGTGGATTCAGATCAGGCAGAGCTTGTTGGTTCTCCTAGAGCTGATCACATACCAACATCCATGCTTAAGAATGTAGACAAAGCTATGGAAAGAGCCATTAAGCTGTTTAAAGATGGTGAACTAAAATTTGGACAGGAAGAAATTCTTGGAATTAAAGACGATGCTGTAGGGATTATTAAGAACGAAAAATATAAAAAAATAGTACCGGAAGAGCTTCAGCTAGAAATAGAAGAGATAGAAAAAAGGCTTATCTCCGGTGAACTGGATGTGGAAACTGCATTTGGTAAAACCAATGAGGATATTGAAGAGATAATTAATAGTGTCAAATAGACAATAAAAAACGCCGAGAGGCGTTTTTTAATTTAGGAATCTGCATTTGTTAGTAATCTATCTTTTACCGTCCATAGCTCAAGACTTAAGTCTACGATGTATTGGTGTGGATACTCGAATCTTTTAACTTCATCCCATAATGACTCGACTTCACTTTTACAAAACTCTCTTATCTCGTCAAGGCTTGGTAAATCATAGATTAATTTACCGTCTTCAAATATTTTAACAAGAAGTTTTTTAGAGTAAAAATTAGTAAGAGTTTTACGTTTCCATGTATGAATAGGATGGAAAATTTCAAGTGGTTTATCATCATCTATAACTTCATGGTGTAATGTGATAAGGTCTGCCTCAGCTTTGCCTGTAGTTTTGTCATAGAGTCTATGAATGTTTTTAAAACCAGGAGTTGTTATTTTTTCAATGTTTTCACTGATTTTAATCTTAGGTATAATCTTTCCATCTTGTTCAATTGCTACAAGCTTATAAACTCCACCAAATACCGGAGTTGTCATTGATGTAATTAGCCTTTCACCAACACCAAAAGAATCTAGTTTGGAACCTTGAAGAAGCATATCTCTAATTTTGTACTCATCAAGTGAGCTTGAAGCTACTATTTCGCAGTCTTCATATCCTGCTTCATCAAGCATTCTTCTAGCATTTTTTGAAAGGTAGGCAATGTCACCACTATCAAGTCTAATTCCCTTAGGTCTTACCCCAAGAGGTTTTAATACTTCATCGAATGTTTTAATCGCATTAGGTATACCAGATTTTAGAGTATTATAAGTATCTACAAGAAGCACACAGTTTGTTGGGAATACTTTGGCATAAGCTTTGAACGCTTCAAGCTCAGTTGGGAATAGCTGAACCCATGAATGAGCCATGGTACCAAGAGCAGGAACGTCAAAATCTCTGTCTGCCATAGTGTTTGCAGTTCCGATTACGCCTCCGATGTAAGCGGCTCTGGCGCCGTAGTTTGCAGCATCAGGACCTTGTGCACGTCTAGAACCGAATTCCATAACTGCTCTTCCTTGAGCAGCTCTTACTATTCTGTTTGCTTTTGTTGCAATTAAACTCTGGTGGTTAATAGTAAGTAGAAGCATGGTCTCAACCATTTGTGCCTGCACCACCGGACCTCTTACAATCATAATTGGTTCAGATGGAAAAACAACACTACCTTCGGGAAGTGCCCAAATATCACATTTGAATTCAAAATTCTCCAAGAAATCCAAAAACTTGTCAGAAAAAATATTTTTAGACTTAAAATATTCTATGTCTTCTTTTGAGAACTCAAGATTTTTTATATATTGTATTGCTTGCTCCAAGCCGGCAGTGATTGCAAATCCACCATCATCAGGGACTTTTCTAAAATATAACTCAAAGTATGCTATAATATCCTGCATATCATTTTCTAAATAACCATTTGCCATCGTAAATTCGTAAAAATCCGCCAGCATGGTAAGGTTTCTTTCTTCTGTCCAGTTCATAATATTCTCCTTAATTATTTGATAGTATCCTATTTTTATTATTTACCCAAATTTTACAAAGCTAAATAAATAATGTTATGTAAATACCTTATAGACTTGATTTGGTGCTTGTGGTAGTATTTAATCAGAATACAGGAGAAGAAAATGAAGAAGAAAATTATTGATATTAAAAATATACATAAATCATACCCGGGTGGAGTTACTGCGAACTACGATGTGTCATTAGCCATTTATCAAGGCGAGATTCATGCACTTATAGGAGAAAATGGAGCAGGAAAATCAACTCTGATGAAAGTGCTAGCAGGTCTTTTAGATTATAGTTCAGGTGAAATATTGTTAAATGAAGAATACAAAGGAAATAGTATAAGAGAATTAATCGGATACCTGCCTCAAGAACCTGTAATTATTGAAGAACTGGACATCTATGACAATATCGCTCTAGGAAGCGAAATAAGTGGGAAACTTGGGTTTTATAATAGAAATAAAACTAAAGAAAAAATCGATCAGATAGCAAATACTTATGGTATAGATATAGTTTCAAAAAAGCATCACAGCATGTCAGAAAAACAGAAAATTCTTTTATTGAAACAGCTATATCAAGACAAGAAAATAATTATATTCGATGAACCAACTACTATTTTAAATAGCGAGGAAAAAAGTAAGCTCTTTGATACTATAATAAAGCTTGCTAAAATGGGAAAAGGTATCATTGTGATTTCGCATGACTTAATTGATATGACAAAAATAGCCGACAAAATTACCGTAATGAGTAAAGGGAGAATAGTAAAAACATTTATAGATTCTTATCCTGAAGTATCTAAATTGAAGGATTTGATATCCGCAGATTATATAGATGAAGAGATTAGTAAAGTTCACTTATTAGGGGAATCAAACTTTAAATTAATTGATAAAGAAATTATAAATTTTAAAGGTATTAACTCAATAGATTTAAAATCAGGTGAGATATTCGGTATTGCTGAAATAGGGGATAACCTAAGTACAGTTCTAATCAAAAACATATTGGGGCTTGAAAAGAAAAGTAAAATTCTTATGAACGGAATCGAGATAAGTGGATTAAGTACTTCCCGTAGGCGTGCATTAGGAATATCCTACATTCCAAGAGATAGAAGAGGAGAGGGAGTTGCAGGTTCACTTAAAATATATGAAAATCTATTGAATCCTGAGCTATGCGGTCCATTTTTAAATAAGAAGGAAATAATTGAAGCATCAAAAGCTGCTATCGAAGAATACGAAATTAAATCCAAAAGCTTTGATGTAAGCACTGATTCACTTTCGGGAGGAAACCTTCAAAAAGTAATAATTGCAAGAGAGTTTAGTGGAAATCCAAAACTTATAATAGCTCATGATCCGGAGAGAGGATTAGACTTTAAATCGGTGAATTATTTAAAAAGAAAACTGCATAGAGCAAGTGAAAACGGAGCATCCATAATACTAATCAGCTCAGAGATCTCAAATCTTAAATCGCTTTGTAAGCGAATAGGTATAGTAAGAGATGGAATTATAAAAGAGGTTGTGAATGCTGAAGATATAAGTGCTTCAGATATTGCATTAAAACTAATAGGAGCAAAAGATGGGTATTGATAGAATTAAATTTAAAGGAATATATCTGATTGGTTTGATGCTTCTTATAGGAATACTTTTTTTAAATCCAATAATTACAAAATATCTACTTTTAGGTCCTATTTCAAGTTTAAGAAACATTCGAGAGCTCCTTATATTAGCTGCTCCTTTAATGATCGCCGGATTAGGATTTACATTAATATTACAATCAGGAAAGATTAATCTATCCGGAGAAGGATCATTTATACTAGGAGGATTAACAGCTACTATTATTGGAACTCAGTTAATTTTAACATCATTAATACATCCGATCATTGCTATTTTAACAGCGGGTATAATCGGCGGGCTAGTGAGTTTATTATGTGCTGTAATTCATGAATATTTAAAAACCGATATAATTATAGTCTCTTTAATAATAAATTATATAGCATTTTATTTTTCCAACTTTTTACTAACTAACTATCTAAGAGACCCTAATGCCGGTATGGTAGTTTCTAAAGAGATTTCAAAAACTGCAAGATTACCTCAAATATCGGGTATATTAGATATAAGCATTATACTTGCGATTGTAATGGCTATACTAGTTTACTTTTTATTGTTCAGGACGAGATTCGGAATTAAGTTAAGGATAGTTGGAGACAATATAAAATATGCTAAAAATCTGGGTATAAATACAGAATTTGTCCAGATACTAGCCCAATTTTTAGGAGGATGTCTGTCCGGAGCGGCAGGAGGAGTTTATCTGATTTCTGCTTTTAAAAGGTTTAACTGGCTCAGCATGCCTGGATTTGGTTGGGATGCTGTATTAGTAGCACTCATGGCTAGGAAAAATCCGCTTGCAGTCATCATGTCCTCACTGCTTATAGCATACTTGAGAACTGGAATGAACATACTTTCGAGACATACCGGAATAAGTCCTGACTTAACGATGATCATCCAAGGTATAGTTTTAATAATACTTTTAATGCCTAAAAATCGAGATAAGAGTATCTCATAAGGAGTTGATAATTGTGCTGCAAAACAATGATATAAAGATGAGGTTGAGAATTAAAGAACTTTTCTTTGATTGGCTCATGATTTGTGCATATCTTATCGTACTTTTTATAGTTAATATTGGCTTTAGCTATCTTAGAACAGGTAATGTTTTTCCGTCATATACTGAAAGAACTACTCAACTTATTGCAACATTTACGTCAGTTGTTCCGATTATCCTCTGGTTTTCTTACAGTGATTACAAAGGAGGAACATTTGGTAAAAAGAAAGCCGGGTTAACAATTTATTTTAATAAAAAGAGTTTTACAAACGCGATCATAAGAAATACTATTAAATTCATACCATGGCAGCTAGGACATATGTACGCAATTCGCAGTGCTTATTACGGGTATGACAGATTTTCCCAAATACTTTATGCAATAAGCGTAATATTGTTTTTAATTATGTTAGGAATGGGGCTTTTAAGAAGTGATAAACGACATTTGGGAGACTTTTTAGCCGGGACACAGGTACAAATTAAAAACTAATGGTGAGAAAAATGAAAGTTATAGATTTAAGCACTGAAATTTACACAGGGATGGAAGTGTATCCGGGAGATCCTGATGTAAGTGTTGAAATAGTTAATACAATTGAAAGAGAGAATTGGGAATTAAGGTACTTAAAACTCGGTTCACACACCGGCACACATGTTGATGCGTTTTCACATATGCATGTGGGCATGAGAACCATCGATGAAATTCCGATTGAAAATTTTTTTGGAACGGCACAGGTAGTAGGTATTGACGATGATTGGGCTACAGAAATTGGTTTGTTCTTCTTGGAAGAGATGACAATTACTGACTTTGAACGAATAGTTGATTCCAAACCTAGATTCCTTGGTGGAAACATAGACGAGGAACTAGAAAGAAAGATACTTGGTATTGAGATTATAACTTATACCGGTCTTGTTAATCTAGATAAGATTCCAAGAAACACTCATTTTATGTTTTATGGACTTCCGCTAAAAATACGCTCAGGTGATGGTTCTCCGGTCAGGGCTATTGCAATTATTGAATAATAAGTAAAGCTGCAGATTCAGTGTCTGCAGCTTTTATGACTTAAAGGTTCTTTTTTAAGATAACTCATGACCTATCTTTTAAATAATACTAAATAAACTGTTAAATCATTGTCTTCTAAGAAAGTATTAATTGAATCCTTGGCTACTTCTAGTGCTTCCTCCTTTGGATATCCATAAATACCACTTGAAATCAGCGGAAACGCTATACTATCTAAACCGTTATCTATTGCGAGCTTGAGTGAATTTATATAGGAGTTTCTTAGTTCTTCTTCAGACTTTTCAGGATTATCATTATCGTATATTGGGCCGGCTGTGTGTATGACATGCTTTGCAGGTAGTTTAAACCCTGGTGTTATAACTGCTTCTCCGGTTTTAATAGGTGACAATCTATCACATGCTGCTTGCATTTCGAATGGGCCTGCAGCATTAAAAATTGCACCACAAACCCCGCTGCCCATTAAGAGGTCGGTATTTGCAGCATTTACTATAGCATCAACTTCCAGTTTTGTAATATCACCTTCAATTATTTTCAATGACATGGGATCCTCCTTATATTTCTTATATAAAGTATAGGATAAGAGTAGAGCATTGGCAAGTTGTAGAAAATAATAAAGACAAATTTGTTAGGATTCCTACATAAACTATACATATTTTAGGATTATAATTTAATTAATCAAAAAAGCATACTAGCTTTTAGATAATTTAATAAACGGGAGAAAAATATGAGCAAAAAAACAATAGCAATACTATTAGTAACATTAATGCTTACAGCAGTTGGTATATCAGCTTGCGGTAATGTTAAAACAGATCCATCAAATAAAGAAGATAAAAAAACTGAAGAGAAAATAAAGGAAGACAAAAAAACCGGTGAAAAACAAGATGCTAAAGAAGTGGTCCAAGCGGAACAAGCGAGTATAAAACCACAAGATGACTTTTTTAATTATGTAAAAAAGGAAATGGTAAAAAAAGAAGACAACAATGATCCTGAGTCAAGCTGGGATCATCTATCTGATATGGAACAAAAAATCAACGAAGACTTGGATAAATTAAAAGAAGAATTAAAAACAAAAGCTGCGGATCAAATGACGGATACAGAAAAAGGAGTCTCTAATCTAATCGGAACTGCTGAGGATTACGAAACCAGAAATAAAGTAGGTCTTGGTTCATTAAAAGAATACTTAGATGTACTTTCTAATGCAAAATCAATTCCCGAGTACTTAGATGCAATGGCAAAAATCCAAAAAGAGTTGGGCAATAATAGCCTTATCAATATAAAACCGGAAGCAGACGCTAAAGACTCATCAAACTATATACTTTACATGGAAGATCCTAACTTACTCATAGAAAAAGACTATTTTGGTGATGATCAAACACTTGAGAGTATGAAAGCATACATCAAAAACCTTTTAATAGCATATGGAAAAGATGAAAAGGAAGCTGATGAATGGAGTCAAAAGTTGTTAGACTTCCAAAAGCAAATCGCTGACAATGCATTATCTAAAGCAGAAAAATACGACCTTGATAAAGTTTTAAATTACTATACAGCTGAAAAACTTCAGTCTGAACTACCAAATGTAGATGTGGCATCCTACCTTGAAAAAACTGCTAAAAATAATTTAGAAAAGATAATAGTAAGCAATCCTAATATGTTAAAACAAATAAATAGTTATCTAACCGAAGAAAACTTAGAGCTATTAAAAAACTACTCCATAGTAAGTCTATTAAACAATTACTCTGCATATTTAAATAAAGACTTTTCAACTGCAAAAGCAGAATTTAACTATGAAGATTCAGAAGATAGTGCAATGGCATGGAAATCAGTTAGTCAAATTGCTGAAAAAGAAGTAGGAGAACTATATGCAAAAAAATACTTTTCACCTGAGAAAAAACAAGCTGTTGAAAAGATAGTTAAAGATATCATAGAAGCATATAAAGTTAAGATTGGTAAACTTGACTGGATGTCTGAAGAGGGAAAAGCGGGAGCGATTAAAAAGTTAGAAACTATGGTTCTCAAAATAGCTTATCCTGAAAATTATGTAACTTGGACCGGTGAAAACATCTTAAAATCTAAAGAAGAAAACGGCAATCTTATAGATAATGTAGTAGCAATAAATAAATGGGCTGCTCAAAAAGATATAGAAAAAGCTAGCAAGCCTGTAGATAGAACTGAATGGGGACTTAGTCCACAAACATTAAATGGATATTATGATCATTTGATGAATGACATAGTGATTCCGGCTGCTATGTTACAAGCGCCTTTCTATGATGAAAATCAATCATATGCAAAGAACCTTGGAGGTATTGGTGCAATGATAGCACATGAGGTAACACATGCATTTGATGACAATGGTTCAAAATACGATGAAAAAGGTAATCTTAACCAGTGGTGGAGCGATAGTGACCATCAAGAATTTAATAAACGAACTGAAAAAATAGTAAAATATTTTGGAAATATCGAGGTACTTCCGGGACAAAAAGTAAATGGAGAAGCTACTATGGGTGAAAATATCGCTGATTTGGGAAGTATATCAACAATTTCATCTATCGTAGAAAATGACACTGAAGCATTAAAAGAACTCTACACCAACTATGCATACACTTTATCAAATATAACAAGCGAGCAATCTCTATCAGAACAATTACAAAGTGATGAACACTCACCAAATATTGTAAGGGTTAATGGCGTGCTTAGTTCAACAGAAGGATTCTATAAAGCATTTGATGTTAAAAAAGGCGATAAAATGTACGTAGAACCAAGTGAAAGAGTTGGAATATACTAAAAGTAAGACTGAAAACTTTAAACGGTTTTCAGTCTTTTTTGATTAATACGATTTAACTTTTAAATTTACAAACCCGAGCTCAGGCATTTTTTTGTCAGTTACGTAAAGGTCGCCCCATTCCAGGTTGATATCTAACTCTTCAAGGAGTTCCTCAAAGAGTTCCCATAAATAATCATTTCTAACGACCAACTTTTTCATTTTTCCATAAAGAGGTACATAATATTGTTCAAAGAATATTTCAATACTATCATGTTTGTGGAAAACATCTCCTATGACATCCATATAGATGAGTTTTTCGTCATTTCTATTAAAAGCCGTTAAAATCAAAAGTCGTTTAACCCTTTTTAAGCTGGATTTAGGAGCAGGGGTATCCAAATAAGTCAAATCCAGTTCAATAATTTCGTCATTGAACCTGGCGTCCTTTACATCCGGACTAATTACTCTTTTGTAATCCGGATAATAGGTATAGTACTTTTCGACCCGATGAGCAATATAAGTTTTCCAATCATCATCGTCTTCCAAATCACCTTCTCTGACTATAATATAATCGTACTCTTCCGGAATTCGAATCTCACCTGATTTCACCTGCTTAATTACATTTAGTATCTGCCTATAAAGATAAAGTGCATCCTCTAGAATAGCTCCTGAAGGTGTTTGTGGAAAAAAACCGGAAGAATGAGATACAAATTTTGGCCAAAGTCCATCATCTGAAAAATCAAAACCCAAATCAGTAGTAAACGCCAACTGATCTTCAAATACTTCTTCCATAGGGACAAAATAAAGCGCAGAGTGATTCATTTCATAATCCATGAAATTCTCATTGTATATCCCTTTATCAAGAAACATACTATCATAAAATTGATTTAGACCATCAGTATCGTGGTAAAATTCAATACCCTTAATACCACCATCAAAGCCCTTAATACTACATAGATCAAAAACATTGAATGTAGTGGTATCAATCAAAACAACATCCAGTGGACCAAAAATCTCCCAAGGTTTTTCCTCTTTAATCTCAATAGCAAGCTCAATTGTCTCTTTCCATAGCTTATAATCAAAGTAGTCGTCCATCTTATCCTCCTTTAAAATAAAAAGCCGGTTACTAACTCCAAATAACACGATAAAATGAACACAGTGAAAAAATCAATGTGCTATTAAGTATATCATTTTTTTGGAGTTTATTATATTAGAAATTGATAG
>JAEZWM010000084.1 GCA_023443025.1 Bacillota bacterium | reverse complement strand
ATGGTGTCCTGATCCTTAATTGATCCACCCGGTTGAATAATAGCAATAATTCCGGCATCTACAAATTCTTTAATTGAATCTGAAAATGGGAAAAATCCGTCTGAGGCAACAACAGCACCTCTAGCATCTTGTCCAGCCATTGCAAGCGCATGTTTGGTTGCAAAAAACCTGTTTACATCTCCAATTCCTAAACCAAGTGTCATACCATCTTTTACTACTGCTACGGCATTTGATTTTAAACATTTTACAACCTTGTATGCAAATATAAGCTCGTCTAATACATCTTCAGTAGGTTCAACTTCAGTAACTGTCGTTAGTTTATCGTAGAGTACACTGTCTCTTTCTTGAACGAGAATCCCTCCCGATGCTCTAGTGAAAACAAAATCTGACTCGCTGTCGCGTTCTAAACTTTCTATCTCTATAACTCTAAGGTTTGGTTTTGATTTAAAAACTTCAACTGCATCTTTATGAATTGAAGGAGCAATTATAATTTCTAAGAAAAAGGAAGTCATCTTTTCAGCCAAAGTACGTGTTACAGGTCTATTCAACACGATTATTCCACCAAAAATCGATTCACTGTCACCTCTTATACATTTATCGTACGCAACCTCTATATCGCCGTCCGTAGCAATACTGCATGGATTTGTATGTTTGATACCAACGACAGTTGGTCTATCTTTGAACTCTTTAATGAAATCCAGCCCAGCAGTAATATCCAATATGTTGTTATATGACAACTCTTTACCTTGGATAATTTTTGCATCATTTAACGTACCTTCTTTGTCATCTCCACGATAGTATATAGCAGCTTGATGTGGATTTTCTCCATATCTTAGCTCTCTATCCTTCTTATAGTGCATAAACAAGTCACTTTTATGCCCTGTTTGATCCATAAAATAATTTGCAATGGCAATATCATATGCTGCAGTGTGAGAAAATGCTTCTTTTGCTAAAGCGTATTTAAACTCCAAGCTAGCATTTTGATTCTTTTTTAATTCGTCTATTACTTCATCATACTGCTCATTTGATGTCACGATAATTACATCTTTATAGTTTTTAGCTGCTGCTCTAATCATGGAAGGTCCACCTATATCAATCTTTTCAATAATCTCTTGAGCGGTAGAACTTGGATCAGCTAACGTTTCTTGAAATGGATAAAGTATGTTTACAACCATATCTATACCCTCGATACCGTGCTCAGTGATGGTATTTATATGGTTTTCATCATCCCTTCTATATAATATGCCTCCAAAAACTTGAGGGCTTAAAGTTTTAACTCTGCCATCAAGTATTTCAGGAAAATTGGTTATTTCTGTTACGTCTTTTGCTTCAATTCCCGCAGCTCTTAATGCCTTTAATGTTCCTCCGGTTGAAATGATACTCCAGCCCATTTCAACTAAAGCACTTGCAAATTCCACGAGACCTTCTTTATAATAAACACTTATTAATGCAGTTTTACTCATAAATCCTCCAAATCTATTCACAAAGATCTCTTATTACCTTTGTTAATAATCTATGTTCCAGTATGTGAATTCTAGAACTTAAAGTTTCTATCGTATCATCATTATATACATTAGTCATAAATCTTAATATAGGCTCACCGGTATCGCAGCCTTCATCAACGTAGTGAACTGTAGCACCGGATATCTTATCACCTTCTTCGAGAACAGCTTTATGAACTTTATCTCCATACATCCCTACTCCACCGTGTTTAGGGAGAAGTGATGGATGAAGGTTTATAATCTTTTTCTCAAAGCTTTTTACAAAACGAGCAGGTATAATCTTCATGAATCCAGCTAAAACGATTAAATCTATATTTAAATCCATAAGCTCTCTGGTGATTTGGTTATAATCAGCTTCTCTAGTTTCTTTAGTAAAGGAGTAGTAAGAAACGGGGATATTGTAATTTTTAGCCCTTGTTACTCCATAAGCATTTTTATCACTCGATATAACCATTATGATTTCTGCATTTATTTCTCCGGCATCAATTGAGTTAATTATAGCTTGAAGATTAGTACCTCCGCCTGAAATAAAAACTGCTATTTTTTTCTTTATTTTCACACTCATTTTTATTCCGGTAGATTTGATATCAATATTTTTTCTTCACCGGTTGTAATTCTTCCAATAACATTATATGCTTCACCGGCATCAGACAAGGCTTTTTCGACTTTCCCAATATCTGAACTATCAATTATAGCTATTAAACCCATACCCATATTAAATGTGGAATACATCTCCTTAGTTGTAACTCCGCCCCACTCTTGTAAGTAATTAAAGATTTCCGGAACCACATTATCTTTTAAATCTATGGCTGCACAAAGTCCTTCGGGTACTATTCTAGGGACATTTTCGAAAAGTCCGCCACCAGTAATGTGGATGTATCCATGGACATCTGTTACTGCATTTATAGCTTTAACTGCACCATGATAGATTTTAGTTGGAGTCAATAATTCCTCTCCAAGACTTTTACCTATTCTTTCCAGTTTTTTATCTAGTTCGAAATTCATTTTATCAAATATTATTTTTCTTATTAATGAAAACCCATTGCTATGAACTCCTGAGGAAGGTAGTGAGATGATTATGTCGCCCTCTTTTATATTAGAACCATCAATTATTTTGGACTTCTCAACAACACCCACTGCAAAACCGGCCATGTCATATTCATCTTCACCATAAAAGCCCGGCATCTCTGCAGTCTCTCCACCTATTAATGCCATTTCTGATAGCACACAGCCGTTAGCAATACCATCAACAACTTCTGCCATTTTATCAGGATCAATTTTTCCGGTTGCAATATAATCCAAAAAGAAAAGCGGTCTTGCCCCCTGACAAAGTATGTCATTTACACACATTGCGACACAGTCTTCTCCAATCGTATTATGCTTATCCATCATAAATGCGAGTACAAGTTTTGTTCCTACTCCATCGGTGCCACTTACCATTACGGGCTCGTCATAGTCTTCGATTGGAAGTCTAAAAAGACCTGAAAAGCCTCCTATGGATGATAGTACATTATTATTTAAAGTCTTTTGCACTATCTTTTTAATCTTTTTGACTTCCTCATATCCGGCTTCCTTATCTACACCTGCTGATTTATAATCCAATGACATATTATTCCTCCAATTCAAATGGGTAAATATCGTTTATACACCCTGTGCAGTACTTGTTTTTATCCCCAAATGCTTCTAGTAAATCATCAATACTTATGTATTTTAAACTATCAGCATCTATTATTTCTCTTATTTCTTCCTGATTATGATCTGCAGCTATCATGTTTCCTGTGACTGATTGGTTTACTCCAATCTTACATGTATAATAGACCATAGGTGATGCTATCCTTACATGTACAGACTTTGCACCTGCATCTCTTAACATTTTTACGGTTCGTTTCATAGTAGTACCTCTTACTATAGAGTCATCGACAACTAGTACATCTTTACCTACTATGATCTCTTTTAGTACATTTAATTTTATTCTTACTTTATCGATTCTCTTTTCCGAACCTCTTTCTATAAAGGTTCTTCCTATATATCTATTTTTGATAATTCCGATTCCAAAAGGTATTTTAGATTCCTCGGCAAATCCAATTGCAGCAGCCGTTCCAGAGTCAGGTGCAGCTATTACCACTTCAGCATCAACTCCATTTGCGAGTGCAAGTAATTTACCTGAATTATTTCTCATCCTATAGACTGTAACTCCGTTAACTATCGAGTCAGGTCTAGCATAATATATTCCTTCGAATATACAGGACTTTCTATTACAAATTTCAAATAATTGAACTGATTTTGGTTTGTAATCCTCAACAATAACCATTTCACCGGGTTCAATTTCTCTGATAAACTCACCACTTACCGCATCGAAACTGCAGGTTTCGCTGGCAAACATATATCCATTTTCAATGCTTCCAAAGACTAGTGGCTTTATTCCATATCTATCTCTTACACCTATAAGGACATCATCAGTCATCAAAAGGAGTGCATATGCACCTTTAACCATTTCTAAAGTAGTTCTAAGAGCTTCGATTAAATCTCCCTTATAATTAAGTGCTATTAAATTTCCTACTATTTCTGTATGGGAAACATTTTCAAAATCTACTCCGGCACTATCTACTTTTTCTTTTAACTCATCATAATTTAAAAGATAACCATCAAACACTAGTGCCATAGCACCTTCTTTATATCCTAAAACTTTAGGATCAAGCTCTATTGTAGGAATCTCGGTTTGGCTATTACTTACATGGCCAATTGCTGTTTTACCTCTTAGAAGTCTTAGTACATGTTCATCCAGTACATTGGTTACAAGTCCATGCCCTTTTTCGTAGTCAATGTATCCATTATGATCTGATGCTATACCGCATCCATACTCTCCTCTGTGTTGAAGTGAATACATCGCATAGTAAGTGATCATCTGTGCATTTTGTTCTTTAACGGTTACACCGCAAATACCACCCATTAATTTAACCTCTTTCTGATTTTAGAGTATTGTCATCGGCAATTATTTTATCGTTCATTTCACTTTTTAATTCTTTTAATTTAGTTGCAATTTCAGGATATTTTATTCCCAAGATTTGGAGAGCTAAGATACCGGCATTTTCAGCTCCATTGATAGCTACGGTAGCCACCGGTACGCCGGAAGGCATTTGAACTACGGATAATAGTGAATCAAGTCCGTCCATGGTTGAAGATTTGATAGGAAGGCCAATTACCGGTATTGTGGTAATGCCTGCAATTACTCCGGCTAAGTGAGCCGCTTTACCTGCACAGGCTATACATACTTCGTAATTTCCCTCTAGTGATGATGCAAATTCATGAGCTAATACAGGCGTCCTATGAGCTGAAATTATTCTCCAATCGACTTCTACGCCGTATTTTTCCAAGATGTCAACTGCTTTGGTAACCACATCTTTGTCGCTTTTACTTCCCATTACAACTGCTACTTTCATTACTCGCCTCCAAAATATAAGTATAAATATTTATCCTTTTATATTATACCATATTTTTCATATTCTAATTATCACTTTCGCATATAATTTTTAGTTATTTTTATAACTAAATATGAGTTTTGGTAAAGCATAAAAAAAGAGCGAATTTAATCGCTCTTTTCAAAAAATTAATTTAATTGCAGTGATCTTTCCGCTGCAAATAGTGAATCAACTATAAAGTCCGCATTTACAATTTCTACGCCATCATATACCGATGATTCATCAACTCCATTGTGCTGCATACAAGCAGAGCAGACTGCAAGTCTTCCTCCTGCTTTCAAGTAGGTTTCAAGGAGTTCTCTAACAGGTTTAAAAGGCTCCCCTATATCAATTTTGTCCGCATATCCTTTTGATGCTAAACTTACGGCGTCGGACAGGAGTAATATAACCGTATCCTTACCACTTTCAACTGCTTTAGCACCCACAGTAAATGCAATCGTAACATTGTTCGAGTCTCTCTCGTGAGCTGTTAGCGTAATTAATAAATCAATTTTATCCATTATCTCCTCCTGATTAGTATCTGTATTTTGCAGCTACACCATAATCAAATTCACTTAGATTGTTATCTATCAGCACCACTTCACCATTTGTCATTAAGACATCCTGAACTAGTTTGTCGGCATCAAGAACATCCATTCCTCCGAGATCAAGATTAATAAACAAAGTACTTATTCGGCCAGCTTCTGATTCTTTTTTGATTTCTTCGATGTTATTGGATCCACGTTCTTGTGCAAGCTCCGTATTTAGCTTATCAATTCTTTCGCTTATCTTCTCTATATATGGAGGTAATAATTCTTCCTTAAGAAGCTTCGGTAAATCATTTATATGAACTGAATCAATTGGTTTATCTACAACCTTTGAAATATTTAGTCCATTAGCCAATTCCTTAAACTGTGAAACTACTTCAGTAGTCCCAAAAACCATCATCGGAATATCTTTATCTTTTGTTAAATTCGCTAAACCTTTTATTATATATCTTAAATACTTTTCAGTTTCCTTCTGATCGATTTCCGGTTTAGCCTTATGACCATGGAATCCAGCTGTTGTTCCTCTAGTTGAATGAAGATCGGATTGAATATCTTTATCATCAAACAAATCTTTAAAATTTTGTTCGACTCCGGGAGTTTCAATTTCTCTAATTCCTTCGCTATCACCGTAAAATAATTTAAATCTATCTCTTGATACATCTAAAATATAAGTGTCGTTAAGGAACTCATAATAGTTCATCAATGGAAGTAAATGGAATCTGTCGCTGATTACAACTCTTTCAGGAATTAGACCTTCTAATAGAAGTACCTCAGTTCCTTCTTCACTGATTAAGACTGCCAACCCATCTAGAGTCCTTACCCAGAACTCTTCATCCTGGTAAATGGCTTCAGCTTCTTTAAGAAAGTCACCAGTTTTATTGATGTCCAGAAGAGATTTTAGACCCTCCTCTACCTCGTTGAGAAGATTTTTGTATCTGATTCTGTCTTGTTTGTTTTCAGGAGAACTTCTGTGAGTAGGAAGATATATACTAACAAAAACCCCATCTTTCATACTAGCTAATTTTTCAATATCTGTTCTCTTCATACTTTCTCCTTTCAAAATTTAAATTTTAAGTGGATTACACTTGTTTTATATATACCCAATCTACTCAAATCTATTAATTTACAATAATTAATAGACTATCTATTATTGAAAACTAAAAAAGAGCTAGCAGTTAGCTCTTTCTTAGTTAAATATATTCTAATATATTAGGATTACTCTGCAGTTAATGCCGCCATAGTTATATAGTTATAAGGCTTATTGAAGTGAGGCATAAAGAATACATCAGTTAACGCAAGTTCATCAATTGTTACGCCTCGTTCAATCGCAAGCGAGAATAGATGTATACCCATGCTCATATCATGAAATGATCCCATCTGTGCACCGACAATCTTTCTGTTGTCAGCTCTATAAATTACTTTTAGTCTTACCTTTTCATTTGGTACTTCCATAAATTCCGGCTTTTGTAAATCTTCTATTACATTTTCTTTGATTTCAATTCCTTCTTTTGCTGCTTGGTCGGTTGTAAGACCTGTCATTACAACTTTATAATCGTAAATGCTCATTCCGGATGAACCTTGTACTCCTGCACTTTCTAAATCACCGCCACAAGCATTTACAGCTGCGACTATTCCTGATCTTACTGCATTGGTTGCAAGGGCTATATAGTCTGTTTTCCCGGATGCATTGTTATAGTTAGTAGCACAGTCACCAATTGCATATATGTCTTTATTACTTGTTTCAAACTTTTTATTTACTTCATAAGCACCGGAGCAGTGTCTTTTAAGTGAGTCGCCCAAGAATGCATTTGGCTCAAATCCTATTGAATTTATAACTAAATCTGCAGGATACTCACCTTTATCTGTAACAACTTTTTCTACTCTTTCCTTGCCTTCGTATCTTACTAAATTTTCATTCGTTCTTATTGTGACACCGTTTTCTTCTAAAAGATCAGCGATTGGCTTGGCGATGTCTTCATCAAAGTTTCCTCTTAGTATTCTAGGACTTCTAGTTATTAGAGTTACGTTTTTCCCAATTCTGGCAAAGGCCTCTACCAGTTCCACACCTATGTATCCACTTCCAAGTACAACGGTATCTTTTATGCTTTCATCATCCATCAGTTCTTTCACAGCCTTAGCATCCTGGAAGAGTTTAGCAACTTTTATATTTTCTAAATCTTCTCCGGGAACATTGCTGCAACGTGCTCTTGATCCGGTAGCAAGAATAAGTTTATCATAATTATCTTTAATAATCTCGCCGTTTGAAAGTCTAACTTCTACCTCTTTTTTATTTTCATCTAAATTTAGGACTTCAGACTCCATATTTATCTTAGCGCCTTTTGATTCTAAAATGTCCTTACTACAATAAAAAAGTCCATCACTTCCCGAGATTTGACCACCAATCCATAAAGCCATACCACAACCTAGAAAACTGATATTGTTATTTCTGTCGTAAACTACTACCTCTGTCCCTGGGAAATTATCGAGTATTGTGTTAACACAAGCCGTACCCGCATGGTTTGCACCAATTACAATGATTTTTGTCATATTGTCCTCCTTGAATTTTTTAATTCATGTTTATTTTAGCATAACTTGTGTTATTTGTCAAAGATATCTTAATTATGTTATTTTCCAGTTGAATTTGTATTTTCATATAATATTAATCAATGTTTTTAAACTTGTATATCATATAA
>JAEZWM010000092.1 GCA_023443025.1 Bacillota bacterium | reverse complement strand
TGGAACGAGAGTCCAGACACTGGAAATCCAAAGTATCGAAGCGAAATCTGGATTCCGGTAAAGAAAAAAGACTATTAATTACACCGATTTTTATGATTGAGGGCACTCCTAGCAAGAGTGCCCTTTTCGTAAACGGTACGATTGGTGGATATGTTCCCACGAACGTACGAAATAGTCGACATGTTCCCGCATACGACCGTTTTGCTATAAATCGCAAATTCATCAATTCTATCAACTCGTCCCACGTTGAGACGGTAGTATTGATGTCAAGGGTTGAGAAGTAAGAGTTTAATAAGATAAGTAAATAAAGGCTTTCCGTGGTTTGAGGTCTGGTTCTAAGCCGGAAGGATAATCACGGTTTTTTGCTTTGAGGGAAGTTATCCAAGATTGGTGGATTTGAAAAATCATCAACAAATATCGTCGATGACTAAGTGAGTTGATAAGATGGTTGGCAAAATAATAGTGAGTTGAAAATGTGGCTATCAGATTGAAAATTGAAATTGAAATATATAAGCACGTTGAAGGCAATTAAAATAGCTATCCAGAAAATCCGGTGCAAATCATTAAATAAACGCATCCGTATTTTTGCGTCATATCCACGACGCAATTTATATTAATTTGGTATTCGAGTACCAAAAGTTAAATTAGCGATTGACAAATTTGTTAAACCGTGATATTCTTGATTTATCAAATAAGCTATTGGTAAGGAGGAGAAATGAATTATGACTAACGAGATTGAAAAAAACACCTTTGAATACTTAGATTTATTTAGAGGGTTTACTGAGAGTGGCTCCTATCTTCCTGCTGCGCTTCTTGTGGCTGAAACAAAGGAAGAATACTTTGACAAAAATATTTATGATGATTCAGAAGAGCGAATCTACGAGACTATGCTGACAGTTGCAGATAGGCTCGATATTATTAATCCGTTTAGAGATAAGACGCAATTTACCAGAGTGTATAATGCCTATGATGTTTTTAAGGGAGAGGTCAACTGGGAATTGATTATCGCCCAGAGTGATAGAAGGTATGGTGGGTACTCGGTAATTTCTAATGCTCTATTTGAGGAGTACAACTGTCGCTTTAAACTTGACGCAGATGAGGTTCTCATTGCCGAAGGGGAAAAATTCGCTCCAAATCTAAAGAAACTAATCGATGAACATCCTGGTTGCAACTATACCATTACAACTGAAGAAAAAATTAGTTTTCACATAATCAACAGAATTTTTGCTGGTTATAAAAATGTAAAAATATTAAATGTAAGTATATATCAATACGGTTTCACAAACAGTCGTTACGATCTTATATTCTCTGTACCTAATTTCGGAACAAGAAATCTTGCTGAAGATGAAAACTTTATGAGTAGAGATCAAGATGCGGTAGCGCTTGAAAACCTGCTTCTTCATACAAATAATGGTGGTGAGCTTATAATCACAATGCCGGCTAGAATCACATTTGCTCATGGAAAGAATGGAGTGCTTAGGCAGTTTGTTCAACAGACTTATCGCTTAAAAGAAATTACAGAGCTTCCAGAAGGTGCGTTTGAAGGAACAGGCATTAAAACTTACCTTATCGATGTTGTAAATACTAAGCCAGGTGATGATGATGTGATAGTCCGTCGATATAAATCTGGTCCTCGTAAGAATAAACGTGATATGGCTAATAAATTTATTATCGATGAAGAAACATTCGTTATGTTAGATGAACTTGAGGAACTTGGTGATTGGAGTATAAATAAAATATTCTCTCAGCAAGATGAAGAGTGGATTAAATTCCAAGAATCATCTATTCGTAAAATTGCTTTGGGAGATGTTGCAGAAGTTTTCCGAGGAAAATCAGTATCAAAAAAAGACCCAACCGGAAGTGTTGGTGTCGTTAACATCTCGAATATAGGTGATTACGATATTGATTATGATAGTCTAGATCACTTTGATGAAGAAGAACGTAAGATTTCAAACTACATTCTTAAAGAAGGTGACGTACTAATACCTGCAAGAGGAACCGCAATTAGAACCTCTATCTTTCGCGAGCAGAGCTATCCATGCATCGCTTCATCTAACATCATTGTAATCCGACCTGAAGTAAAGATGCTTAGCAGCGTGTATTTAAAATTGTTCTTAGACAGCCCTCTTGGGCAAAAGATGATAAGTGGTGTACAACAAGGAAGTACAGTAATTAATATCAGCTATAAAGACTTAAATGCCTTGGAAATACCTGTTCCTTCAATTGAAGAACAACATGTGAAGGCTGATGAATATGAAAAAGAGTTAGAAATCTACAAAGAAACTGTTGAGGTTGCTGAAAAGCGCTGGAATAAAGTTTTAGATAATCTACGAGAACTTTAATAGGAGGTATCATTATGTTAGGAGCTATTATCGGGGATATCGTGGGTTCCCGTTTTGAATGGAATAATAACAAGAGTAAGCAATTTGATTTATTAACTTATAAATGTAGTGTTACCGATGATTCCATAATGACTTTAGCTATAGCTAAAGCGCTGTTAGAAAGCAAGTCGGATTATAGTGACTTATCCGAAAATGCTGTAAAATTCATGCAGAATATCGGACAACACTACCCAAACTGTGGGTATGGTGGGCATTTCAGAGAATGGATATATTCTGACAATCCAAAACCATATAACAGCTATGGTAATGGGGCAGCGATGCGTGTCAGTGCATGTGGATTCGTAGCAAATACCCTGGAAGAAGTGAAAAAACTATCAAAAGCTGTGACAGAAGTAACACACAATCACCCTGAGGGGATAAAGGGTGCAGAGGCAACAGCTGTTGCTATCTTCCTGGCGCGTTCTGGAAAGAATTTGCTAGAGATTCGCGACTATATAACAAAGAATTATTACCCGTTGAATTTCTCCCTTGATGAAATACGTGATAATTATGAGTTTAATGAGAGCTGTCAGGGAACTGTTCCTCAAGCCTTGGAAGCTTTCTTCGAGTCGAAAAATTTTGAAGATGCAATTCGTAACGCCATATCAATTGGTGGCGATAGCGATACCCTTGCAGCTATTACAGGTGGTATCGCAGGAGTTTACTATGGAATACCTACAGATATTAGAAAACATGCTCTGACCTTCCTTGACGAGCGCCTACTTAAGATTTTGGTAGAGTTTGAAAATAATTATCCATCAAAGATGGAAAAAATCAATTCAGTCGGTAGTATTGGCATCGAAAGAAATGCAGAGACCAAAGTAAAGACAGGGAATAGAAAAACTATGATGCAGTCCTCTGTAGAAATAGCAGAGAAAGAACTAATTGATTCGATTCCTACAAATGAAGAGACGACAAGCCAGCAACTATTTAATCATCTATTCGAGGCTTGTAATATTCTGCGAGGACCAATAAACCAAGATGAGTATAAAAGTTATGTGACTCCAATCCTCTTTTTTAAGAGAATTAGTGATGTTTATGACGAAGAAACTCAAGATGCACTTGAGCGCTCTGGTGGAGATGAGGAGTATGCTAGATTTCCCGAGAACCACAGTTTTGATATTCCTGTGGGATGCCACTGGCAAAATGTCAGGGAAGCAAGTGAAAATGTTGGTGTTGCAATCGTCAAAGCAATGAATGGTATTGAGCGTGCTAACCCAGATACTTTAAGTGGTGTGTTCAGTAGCTTTGATGATGCTAATTGGACTGACAAAACTAAACTCTCAGACGAGAGACTAAAAAATTTAATAGAACATATGTCAAAAATTAAAGTTGGTAATGCGAATTACTCAGCTGATGTTATGGGAGATAGTTATGAATTTCTGATTAAGAAATTTGCTGATTTATCAAAAAAGAATGCTGGTGAATTTTATACCCCACGCTCCATTGTCAAACTTCTCATCATGCTTCTGGATCCAAAGATTGGTGAAACAGTCTATGATCCAGCTTGTGGAACTGGAGGAATGTTAATAGAAGCCATACGGTACATGAAAAACGATAAAATGACGTATGGCCGAATATATGGTCAGGAGAATAATCTATCTACATCTGCAATTGCTAGAATGAATTTGTTTTTGCATGGTGCAAAGGATTTTAAGATTACACAAGGTGATACACTGCGTTCTCCTAATTTTCTTGAGAAAGGTAAATTAAAAACTTTCAATTGCGTTGTAGCGAATCCTCCCTTTTCGTTGAAAAAATGGGGTTCACAACAATTTAGCACAGATATATATGGTCGAAACATGTGGGGAACCCCAACTGACTCCAATGCTGATTTTGCATGGCTGCAACACATGGTGAAGTCGATGGACGAAAAAACCGGCCGTTGTGCTGTTGTTTTACCACAAGGTGTACTATTCCGAGGGGGTAGAGAAGCAGAAATTCGCAAACAACTGATTGAATCAGACAAGCTGGAATGCATTATTACACTGGTAAGCGGCGTGTTTTATTCAACTGGAGTATCAGCTTGTATTCTTTTTCTAAACAATAACAAGAAAAATGATCATAAAGGTCGTATATGCATGATCGATGGTTCTGATATATTCACAGCACAACGAGCACAAAATATAATGACCGACAATGACGTAGAGAAGGTCTACAATTTGTATGACGATTATAAAGATGTTATTGAAAAAGTAAAAGTGGTCACGATTCCCGAAGTGAAAGACAAGGGCTATAGTCTAGCGATCAATAATTATATTGAAAGAAAAGAACAAGAAATTACTCCTCCAACTGAAATAAGAAAACAGTATTTTGATGCACTTGAAAAAATGATTGAGGCTGAAAAAATAATGATGGAATTATTGCTTGAAGGAGGATATGTCAATGAGTAATCGTATTACAATAGATGAATTGCAAACATATTTATGGGATTCAGCTGTTCTTCTTCGTTCTAGTATAGATGCAGGAGCTTATAAACAATACATTTTCCCGCTGCTTTTCTTTAAAAGAATCAGCGATGTTTATGACGAAGAGTGTCAAAAAATTCTAGAGCAATTTGGCGATGAAGAAGCCTTAGAGTTTGAAGAAAATCACCGGTTTCAGGTACCCAAAGGTGCTCATTGGAATGATGTTCGTGAAGTTTCTGAGAATGTAGGTGTTGCTATAGTAAGTGCATTTCGTAAGATCGAAAAAGCAAACGCTGATAAACTACAAGGTATTTTTGGAGATGCTGCTTGGACAAATAAGAATCGTTTGTCAGACAGACTTCTAAAAGAATTAATAGAACATTTCAGCAGTAGAACATTGTCTATTGAAAATTGTCCAGAGGACGAACTAGGACAGGGATACGAGTACCTAATCAAGAAGTTTGCCGACGATAGTGGCCATACCGCTCAAGAATTCTATACTAATCGTACCGTAGTTCATCTTATGACTGAAATTTTGAGACCTCAGTCAGGCGAATCGATTTATGATCCAACGTGCGGTAGTGCAGGTATGCTAATCTCCGCGATAGCCTATTTGCAAAAACAAAAAAAAGAATGGCGTAATGTTGCTATTTATGGGCAGGAAATAAATGCTTTAACTTCATCGATTGGCAAAATGAACTTATTTTTGCATGGTGTGAAGGACTTTGAAATTGTAAATGGAGATACGTTAAAATCACCGGCTTTTATTGAGAAAGGAAAGTTGAAAGAATTTGACATGGTTCTTGCCAATCCTCCCTACTCTATTAGTCAGTGGGACAGAGAAGCCTTTGCTAGCGATAAATATGGACGTAATTTCCTAGGTGTTCCTCCTCAAGGTCGAGCAGATTATGCTTTTTTACAACATATTCTGAAGAGTTTGAAAGAAGACACTGGACGTTGTGCGATATTATTCCCACATGGCGTATTATTTCGTAATGAGGAAAGTAGTATGCGAGAAAAATTAGTTAGAAGCGATATGCTTGAATGTGTGATAGGTTTAGGTCCCAACCTGTTTTATAATTCACCAATGGAGGCTTGCATAATTATATGCCGTAAAAATAAGCCTGCAAACCGTCGTGGCCAGGTTTTATTTATAAATGCAGTAGATGAGGTTGAGAGAAAAAATGCACAGAGTTATCTGGAAGATAAACATATTGAGAAGATAGCATCAGCATACAACAAATATGAAACAGATAATGATTTTGCACGCGTTGTCTCAATTCGTGATATCGAAGATAACAATTTCTCGCTCAGTATTCCACTTTATGTTAAAAAGACCATGCCTGGGGCAGAAACTGACGAACGTTCTCTTCAAGAGCGTTATGAAAGTTGGAGAACACACTCGGAAATTATGAAACTTCGCTATATGAAATTAAGCGACATGATCGGAAAGGAGGATGAAAATAATGAGTGAAGTATTCTTAGGAGAAGTTGCTAAAGAGCGAAAGGAAACTAGTAAAGAAAATAAAGGTAGGTATCCAATTGTGGGCTTAGAGCACTTGATTTCAGAAGAAATTACTCTAACAGCCTGGGAAGAAAATAAGGAAAATTCTTTTACTAAGATCTTCCGAAAAGGAGATGTGCTTTTTGGACGTAGACGCGCTTATTTAAAGAAGGCTGTAGTTGCTCCTTTTGATGGTATTTGTTCCGGTGACATAACGGTAATTCAAGCTCTGCCAGATAAAATTCTACCTGAACTTTTACCTTTTATTATTCAAAATGATGCATTATTTGATTTTGCTATAGGTAAGTCCGCTGGTTCTTTATCACCCCGTGTTAAATGGGAGAATCTAAAGAACTTTAGGTTTGAGTTACCTGATTTAAAAGAACAAAGCAAGTTAGCTAGCCTATTATGGTCGATAGATAGCACTAAAAAGACCTATCAGAAGCTGATTCAAAAGACCGATGAGTTGGTCAAATCTCAATTTATGGAGCAGTTCGAAGGGTATGAGAAGACAAGGTTAGGTGAAATAGCAAATATAACAGCAGGTCAAAGTTCCCCTCATGATGATGAGTTTTCTGAAGAAGGTACTCCTTTTATAAAAGCTGGAAATTTAGAGGACTTAAAGTTGTTAAGAATTTCTGAGCAAGAATGTAATCTTGTAGATGAAAAAACAATCAAAGAAAGAAAGTTGAAGCTGCATAATTCTGGAACGGTCTTGGTAGCAAAAAGTGGGATGTCATGCTTATCAGGGCACATTTATTCGCTGAAAAAGGCGGCATATGTAGTTTCGCATTTGGCATGTATACAGCCTATAGATATGATAAGTACCACAGAATATATAAGAACCTTTTTTATGACAGTTGGAACTAAGAGTTTAATAAGGGATGTCTCCTACCCTGCTATACAATTAGCGCAGTTTGCAGAAATGGAAATTCCAGATGTTCCATACAAAGAGCAGATACGGTTTGCGTCCTTTGTTCGACAGAGCGATAAATCAAAATATGACTATTTTAGCTGGATGTTAGGAGGTGCAGCATAAATGGCGGAATATAGATTTGACCAGATTGTTATCAATATCACAGAAAAAAAGAAGCCTGTTGAAGAAGACAAATATACTTATATAGGCTTAGAACACTTGGATTCTCAGAACCTTAAGGTTTCAAGATGGGGTTCTGATATTGCTCCTAAGGGTGAAAAACTTGTAATGAAAAAAGGAGACGTATTATTTGGTAAAAGGCGAGCATATCAAAAGAAAGTAGCAATTGCTCCGTTCGATGGCATCTTCTCTGCTCATGGAATGGTCTTGCGGCCAAATGAAGAAATAATTGACAAGAATTTCTTCCCACTCTTTATTAGCTCAGATTATTTTTTGGACGCTGCAATAAAGATATCTGTTGGGTCACTCTCACCAACAATTAACTGGAGAGATCTGAAAGAACTGAAGTTTCAACTTCCTGATTTAGATAAACAAAAGAAGTTAGCCGACATGTTATGGTCAATAAATAGAACTTTGCTAAGGTATAAAGAATTGCTCAATATAACTGATGAGCTCGTAAAGTCTCAATTTATGGAGCAGTTTGTAAATGGAAATCCATATGAAAGGAAAAGACTGGGAAACTTCATTAACCAAATACGTGGCGTATCGTATAAGCCTGCTGACCTACACAATAACCTTAACTCCCTAAGCATTACATTGTTAAGAGCAAATAATATTTTATCAGGAAAAGTAAATCATGAGGAAGTCCAGTTCGTATCTAAAGATAAGGTGTCAAAAGAACAACTGATATGTAATGAAGATATCTTGATGTGTGGCTCTAGTGGAAGCCTAGAGCATGTAGGAAAAGCTGCTTTATGCTCAAGAAATGAAGAAGGAGAGACATTTGGTACATTTTGCAAGCTTCTGCGCTCTACAGGGATGCTTATACCTAAATATATAGCTACGTATTTTGAAACGGATGAGTACAGAAATACAATTATGCTATTAGCAACGGGATCAAATATCAATAATCTTAAGAATGAACATATTGATAATATATTGATTCCGATACCACCATTAGAGCATCAAAAACAATTTGAAGCCTTTGCTAATCAGAGCGATAAATCAAAATTTGAACTCGAACAAACTCTATCAGAGTTAAATGCCACCTATAAACGGATTATAGAAGAAAACTTAGGATAATTATGGGGCATGAAGTTTCCTCCGGCTCGTGAGACAACCTCACGGAGGAACAAACAAAGGAGGAAATTTCATGCTTAATCAAATTATTAATGAAGTGCAACAAGATCTTGCAACAATTTTGGATGATGCCCAAATGGCTATGTTATCTAAAGTACTAAAAAAACGTCTAACAGAAGTGGTAGGTGATAAACAATTAGAAAAAGAGGATAAACAGAATAATCTTCTTCCGTTATTTATTTCAGCCAAACGTGTGGAAGGGTGTTCAAGCAAAACTTTACGTTATTATGAATCAACGATTCGAAATTTACTGGAGGATATTAACAAATCGGAATGTCATATAACAACAGAGGATTTACGGGATTACCTTGATTCATATCAACAACGAGGTAATGTTAGTAAAGTTACGTTGGATAATGTAAGGAGAATCTTTTCTACCTTCTTTGCTTGGCTAGAGGATGAGGATTACATTGTAAAGAGTCCGGTTAGAAGGATTCGAAAAGTTAAGACTGGTAAAACAGTGAAAGAAACGTATTCGGATGAGTCAATGGAGCTGATGCGTGATCACTGTGATAATATGCGTGATCTTTCTATGATTGACCTTCTAGCTTCAACAGGCATTCGTGTAGGAGAATTAGTCAAGCTTAATATTAGGGATGTGGACTTTGAAAATAGAGAGTGTGTTGTGATAGGAAAAGGTAATAGACAACGAAAAGTATACTTTGATGCTAGAACTAAAATACATCTTCAGAGATATCTATCAGAGCGTAAAGATGATAATGAAGCACTATTTGTATCATTATTAAAGCCTTATGATCGATTGCAGATTAGCGGAGTTGAGATCCGTTTAAGAAAAATAGGACGAGAACTAAACTTTTCTAAGGTACACCCACATAAGTTTCGAAGAACGCTGGCAACACTGGCAATAGACAAAGGAATGCCGATTGAGCAGGTTCAACAGCTTCTTGGCCATCAAAGTATAGATACTACTCTTCAGTACGCAATGGTGAATCAGGAAAATGTTAAAAACTCCTTTAAAAAGTTCATTGGTTAATTTCAAATCTCAATTTATAGAGATGTTTGGAATGAAAGCTATGAAGCAACATGGCTGGAAAGTATCTCCTATCGACAAAGTAATTGAAAAACCAATAAGTGGTGAATGGGGAAAGGACGATTCTGATGGAACCGGGGTCAGAGTCCTACGGACTACTAATTTCACCGACCAAGGTTCTATTGACTATTCCGATGTAGTTACGCGAAAGATTGATGAGAAAAAAACAAATCGGAAATATATGAAATTTGGTGACATATTGATTGAAAAATCCGGCGGATCTGATACTAAACCAGTTGGCAGAGTAGTCTTCTATAGCGGAAAGGATGGAGCTTTTTTATTTAATAACTTTACATCAGTCTTGAGGTTGAAACCCAAAAGCGGTCTTTTGCCAGAGTATTTATTTATGTTCTTATATGTAAATTACTGGAACAATGGTACTCGTGTTTATGAAAATAAAACAACGGGGATTCATAACCTGAAATTAGCTGATTATTTATCAGGAACTAGCTTACCGTTACCGCCAATTGAACTTCAAAATCAATTTTCAGCCTTTATGAAGCAGAGCGATAAATCAAAATTTGTAAGTGATACAGAGGTACGAGATTTTAGACTCTTGAGCAACTTGATTCGCAATTATAACAATATGAATGTCAAAGATGGAAATTAAACTTAATGATAGGAGGGAATATTTATGTTTAACGAAGACAATACAATTGAAAAAATGGTGATCTCAACACTAACCAAAAACGGGTGGAATTTTATCTCAGCTGATGATTTACCACGGGACTTTTCGGATGTGATGGTGGAACCGATGGTTAAAGAAGCGCTAATTCGTTTGAATCCTGAAATAGCGGAAGAACCATCTCGTGCTGATGAAGTCATTTATAAATTACGTGCAATTATACTTTCAGTGCAGCATCATAACCTAATAACTCAAAACGAACTTTTTCAAAGAATGATTTTTGAAGAAAATTCATATCCTTTTGGCAAAAATGGTCGAATGATACCGATCCGTTTTTTTGGCACAATGAAAAAAGAAGATTTAGCGCTTAATGAATATGTCGTTACTAATCAATGGATTTATCCTCAGGCCGAAGGTGGAAAGAGACTTGATATTGTTTTGCTGGTTAATGGTTTCCCAATTTCAATCGGAGAGTTAAAGACCCCGGTGCGTAATGCTATAACCTGGTTAGACGCTGCAAGTGATATTTCATCGTATGAAAAGAGTATTCCACAGATGTTTGTAACTAATGTATTTAATTTTGCTACTGAGGGTAGATGCTATCGATATGGTTCGGTTGGCATGCCAGTTAATATGTGGGGCCCATGGCATACTCCTGACCATAAGTCAGAGGGTAGCCTCGCTGATGTTAAAGTTAGCATAGCTGATATGATTACTCCTGAGAAGGTTATGGATATTTTTCAGTTTTTCACTCTCTTTGCTACAGATAAGAAACATGTTAAATACAAAATAATTTGCCGTTACCAGCAGTATGAAGGTGCTAATCTTATTGTACAACGTGTTATTGCGGGCTATCCAAAGCAAGGTCTTATCTGGCACTTTCAGGGTTCTGGTAAATCTTTGCTAATGGTATTTGCAGCACAAAAAATTCGCATGATCCCCGAACTTAAGAATCCTACGGTGGTAATAGTTGATGATCGACTTGATCTTGAAACTCAGATAACTGCAACATTTAATGCTTCGGATATTCCAAACCTAGTATCACTTACGACTAAGGAAGAAGTTGAAAACTTTTTTAAGCAAGATATTCGTAAAATTGCAATAACGACTATTTTCCGATTTGGTGATGTCGAAGATGTTCTTAATCTTAGAGATAACATAATCATTATGGTTGATGAAGCACATAGAACTCAAGAAGGTGACCTCGGTGAAAGGATGCGTGCAGCACTTCCAAATGCTTTCTTCTTTGGACTTACCGGTACTCCAATTAATCGTATTGATAAGAATACTTTCCGTACATTTGGTGCAACGGAAGATAAGAGCGGATATTTGAGTCGATATTCTTTCTCGGATTCCATCAGAGATAATGCAACTCTACCCTTGAACTTTGAGCCAGTTCCAGTTGAGCTTCATGTTGATAAGGATAAAATAGATACAGAATTTGATGCCTTAACTGAGACGCTCTCAGATGCAGATCGAGCTGAGCTTTCAAAACGTGTAAACATGAAAGCCATCATGTATGATCCAAAACGTATACGAAAGGTTTGCGAACACATTGTAAAACATTATAAAGAAAAAATAGAGCCTAACGGGTATAAAGGACAGATCGTTGTATACGACCGTGAATGCTGCCTTAAGTACAAGGAAGAGCTGGATAAGCTACTCCCTCCTGAAGCAACAACGATTGTAATGGATACCAATAACGATAAGGAAGATCGATATAGAAAATTTCGTCGCAGTCGTGATGAAGAAGCAAGAGTTCTTGATCAGTTCCGTGATAAGAGTAACCCTCTTAAGTTAGTTATTGTTACATCAAAGCTATTAACGGGTTTTGACGCTCCAATTCTTCAAGCAATGTATTTAGATAAGCCAATGAAGGACCATAACCTTCTGCAAGCCATCTGCCGTACCAACCGTACTTTTGATGAAGGTAAAACCCATGGATTAATTGTAGACTACATTGGTATTTTTGATAATGTAGCTAAGGCGTTGGACTTTGATGAAGCTAGCATGAAAAAAGTTATCACAAATATTGAAGAAGTCAAGAAGCAGGTTCCTGCACTTCTCAGAAAATGCCTAAGTTACTTTATGGGCGTTGACCGTACCGTAGTAGGTTGGGAAGGTTTACTTGCAGCTCAGGAGTGTATTCCAACAAATAAAGATAAAGATGCATTTGCTGCAGATTATCGTGTTCTAAATAGAGCATGGGATGCTCTGTCCCCGGATCCATTTCTTGATAAGTACAAGTTTGACTATGTGTGGCTAACAAAAGTCTACGAGTCAGTGAAACCCACGGATAATCGCGGTGCTCTCGTTTGGGCTGCTCTTGGTGCCAAAACAATGGAATTAGTTCACTCTAATATCGAAGTTGGCAGGGTTCATGATGATATGGATATTTTAACGCTTGATGCGGATCTAATTGACGAATTTATTCGTAAGCAGAAAGATGTTAAAAAGACAACTATGAAGGTAGAAATAGACTTAGTTGCCAAAATTCGCGAACATTCTAACGATCCAAAGTTTATTAAGCTGGGAGAGAAGCTCGAAGAGCTTCGTGAACGCCACGAACAAGGGTTAATTAATAGTATTGAGTTCTTGAAGCTCCTACTTGAACTTGCAAAAGAAGCTGCTCAAGCAGAAAAGGAAGTTGTCCCGGAAGAAGAAATTGATCGTGGGAAAGCAGCACTCACAGAACTCTTTAAAGGTGCTAAGAACGACAAAACACCCATCATTGTTGAACGCATTGTTGCTGATATTGATGACATTGTAAAGATTGTACGATTCGATGGATGGCAAAGAACAACTACTGGAAAAAATGAAGTGAAAAAGGCACTTCGTAGTGTTATCTGGATTAAATACAAGATTAAAGACAAAGAAGTTTTCGATAAAGCTTATAGCTACATCGAGCAATATTATTAGTAGGAGGTCTGCCTATGAAACAATATGCATCGTTTGAAAAGTATCTTGAAGACAAATATTATAATGATATTCACCGCGCTATCACCGGCCTCATATTTAAAAGAGGCCGGAATAACGGGTTTTATTCTTATACAGTTTTAGATCCTTCTTACTTTCAGGTAGAGGATATACATATAAAAACTGTCTCTTTCCACTCTACAGATGGAAGCAGGATTATTTTCAATGCAGCAGTTGAGGCAGATGTTATCCTAAAAGGAATGGGAAAGAGAGATTATGATGCTGATATAAAAAACCCTTGGTACACGGTCTCTTTTACTGGTTATTTAAGTGATGGTCTTAATATGGTTACCATTACGGATGTTGATGACTATTTCGCCGATAAGTTTGATAAGAATACAACATTATCAAAATATTTGATCCCTTACCTTTATTCAGAGGACTTAGAACAGGAAGCGGAAAAATTCCTTTACAAATACTGTAGACAAGCGCTAAATGAACCTATGCCTATTCCCCTCGATGAACTCATGTTTAATATGGGACTAGTGCTTTATGAGGCCCCGCTCCCAGATAATATATTTGGCAAAACTTATTTTGCAGAATCAACAGTTGATATATTCAACGAGGAATATGAAGTAGTAAAACAGACCGTTGAGCCAGGAACAATCCTTTTAAATCCGAACATTTTCTTCATGCGGAATATAGGATCTCGTAATAATACAGTTGTACATGAATGTGTGCATTGGGACCGTCATGATAAGTTTTTTGAAATGCAGAAGTTGTTAAATAATGATCTGACTTCTTTAACATGTGAGATTACTGAGCAAAGAGGGCTTAAGAATAATGGGATTGAAGGTGCGCTTCAGTGGATGGAATGGCAAGCTAATGCTTTGACTCCTCGCATTCTACTACCTGCAAACACCACAAGAAAAAAACTAAAAGAAATATTGCTACGTCTACATATTGAAAATTCAGAGAGATCTGATTCAGATATTATGGAAGAGGCAATCGAAGAGTTGGCAGATTTTTTTGCAGTTTCAAAGTTTGCAGCAAAACTCCGCGCCATCGAACTTGGCTTTTCGCAGGCACAAGGGGTTTGGAATTATCTAAACGGCACCTATTTACCTAGTTTTTCATTTAAGGCAACTGCTCTCAATAAGGATGAAAGTTATATCATCGATATAAGAAATGCCTGTTATGAGGCAAGTTTTGATGTCAGCTTTAAAGCTAACCTTGAGAAAGGCGACTTTATTTATGTTGACTATATGTACTGTATCAATGATGAAAAATACGTAGAAAAATCTGCAGATGGGAAATGCACCCTAACATCTTATGCTAGACAGCATGTCGATGAATGTTGTATTAAATTTAAGCAAAAATTTAAAATAACAAAAACACAAGGCGATGCCTATTATACCCAATGTTCCCTTTGCAGAGATATAGATGCATCTTCTTATTGTGAATGTACTTACATTGAAGATGAAGATAATCAAGACGTAGTACAGCGTGCAATAGAATTGAAAAAACTAAAAGAAGAAGGAGAACGCATTACAGGAATATTACGATCACTACCGATGTCTTTTTCAGGGACTCTGGATGCCCATATGAAGCGTCTTAAAAAAGAAGATGGTACAAAGATGACTAATCTTGAGTTAGCGCTTAGAACAGGATTAAGTGATCGATATATTCAAGACCTTCGCAAAGAAGAAAAAAATGTAAGTTATGAAACTGTCTGTGCCATTTGTATTGGGCTTCACCTACATCCCAAATTCAGTAACGATCTCATTAAGAAATCACGCAATGATTATCCATTAACAGAAGAAGGTTACTTTGGTCAATTTCTCATCGAACATCACTATATGGAAACACTAGATTTATGTAATGAAAAGTTAAGAGAAATGGGCTATAAAACGTGGGGCAAGGATTTATAAAAAAGTAAAAAATAATTAGACCAAAACCGGAACTCTTACTTCTGGTTTTGATTACGTAATTGCAAGGCTTTATGACCAGTAATGGTTGTAAAGCCTTTTTTTTACGCTCAAAAACCGGAACTCGCAGTTCTGCGAAGGAAATCTTGTTTCAAATTATGATGTTAATAGAAGCTGAAAACTTCTAATAAACCAGTCTCAAAGTCCGAGATGCGCATTAGGACGGCGGGATGCATAGAGAGTTCAGAACACAGTGATAGAAACTGTGTTTGGAATGAAGATGCACCCACCGTAATTTCGTGCGCTCTTTTTTAGGACAAGCGAAGTTTGTGGTCATCTTATCCGCAGGCTCTTTTGCATTCCGCCACCCATTACTGGGACGGAAAGGAATGCAAAATGAAAATACGAGTTTTATATGAAGACAACATCAAAAACGGTCACAAGAATTACACCACAATTGAAATTCCAGATGGAGATTACAGCGTCATGCTGGATATCGACTATGCGCAACGTCTTGAAGATGCAAAGCCTGAAAAGAAGGCGGAGGTGAAATGCTGCGAGACTGTCCAGGAAATGTTCGACCTCATGAACAACAAGGAATACAACCAATGGCGCCGCTACCATAGGCATCTTGGTAATCCCAAGACACCTTATCGAAAAGATGATGAGGTTGAAATAGATGTCATGGATACTTTCGCTGATAACTCTCAGGAGATTGAACGCATCCAAGAAAGTGAAAGTGAAGAAGTTTACCAATGGATACGTAAGGCTCTTGGTAAAAAGCAAGATTGGGCAGATATGTTTATCGCAGTTCGTATGGAAGGTATGTCGATTCGAGAATATGCCAGTTCCATCGGTGTAAGTGAAAACAACATTACTCAGAAATTAAAGCGAGCCACAAAGAAATTACAAGAAGAGTATAAAAACCGTCAGATTTGACCTTCTCTCAAGGCTACTAGGTAGGAGGTCAAGACCTCCAAAAAAAACACAAGGAGGTAATTCGAATGGAATTACAAGTTTACAAAAATGCAGAGTTTGGCTCTGTACGTACCACAACGATTGGCGGTCAACCTTATTTTGTTGGCAAGGATGTAGCAAGCATTCTTGGTTATACAAATACTCGCAAAGCTTTAATTGATCATGTTGATGAAGAGGACAAGGATGACGTAACGATTCGTGACGCCATCGGAAGAAATCAAACGATGACTGCTATCAACGAGTCTGGTCTGTACAGTCTCATCCTCTCAAGCAAGATGCCAAATGCTAAAAAGTTTAAGCGATGGGTGACTAGTGAAGTCCTCCCTGCTATTCGCAAACATGGACTTTATGCAACAGATGATTTAATCGCAAACCCCGACCTTGCTATCGCAGCATTTAGCGCATTAAAAGAGGAACGTGAAAAGAACAAGGAACTGATGGCGGCCGTTGCGATTGGTCAGCAGCAGATTGCTGAGATGAAACCCAAGGCTACTTATTATGATGTGGTTCTTAAATGCAGGGATGCGGTAAACATTTCTGTAATTGCCAAAGATTACGGCTGGAGTGCCATGCGCATGAACGAATACCTTCATGAAAAAGGGATTCAGTTTAAGCAAGCTGATATTTGGCTTCTCTATCAAAAGTATGCTCCCAATGGATATACAAAAACCAACACTCACATTTATGAAGATAGCAAAGGTATAAAGCATACGAAAGTGCATACCAAGTGGACACAAAAAGGCAAACTCTTTATCTATGAACAGCTAAAGGCGGATGGTATTTATCCTCAGATTGAGATGGAGGTGTGATATGGGAATCAATAAATTCAATGCAGAAGGATATCATGACCCAACTCCACATAAAGCACTTAGCAATATCACCCGTGAGGAAAAGGCAGCAGCAAAAGCTGCCTTTAAGCCCCTTGTCTATATTTGCTCTCCATTTAGTGGCGATATTGAAAACAACAATAAGCGCACACGAGCATTTTGCCGTTTTGCTTTAGATAAGGGCAACATCCCGCTTGCTCCTCACCTTCTATTTCCACAGTTTATGGATGATAGCAATGAGAAAGAACGTGACCTCGCTATTTTCATGGATATTATCCTGATGGGCAAATGCCAAGAGGTCTGGGTTCTAGGTGATGTGATTTCAAGAGGAATGAGTATTGAAATTGAAAAAGCAAAGAAACGCAGACAGCCGGTTAGATACTTTAATAAAGATTTTGAGGAGGTAGAGTCTCTATGAAGATAGCATACGGTAACAGCCGAATGGATAAGAAATGGAAAAACACAGACATCAGCTGGGAGGACTTTTGCTCCCGGGTTAAGAACACACAGCGTACCACTGAAACCGTAGAAGAATATCGAAAAATGAGAAAAGGTGGTCAGGACTCCATTAAAGATGTCGGAGGTTTTGTCGGCGGTCATTTAAAAGATGGCAGACGTAAAAAAGGGAATGTTCTATCACGCTCCATGCTCACCCTTGATATGGATTATGGTACGAGTACTATCTGGGAAGAAATCTCTACCTTCTTCCCTTATCAGTGTTGTATTTATTCTACTCATAAGCATACTCCAGAACATCCAAGACTAAGGCTGATCATTCCACTCTTTCGTGATGTGGGAGAGGAAGAGTATGCAGCTGTTAGTCGCATGGTCGCAAAAGAAATAGGCATAGACCTTTTTGATGACACTACCTATGAACCAGAACGATTAATGTATTGGCCGTCTACTTCAAGAAACGGCATTTTTGTGTATGAAGAGAAAGATGGCTCCATTCTTGATCCTGATGAATTTCTAAATAAATACGATGATTGGCGAGACACCAGTACATGGCCCGTATCCTCTAGGCAGTCAGAAGTTATTGATCGCTCATTAAAGGAACAAGCCGATCCACTTTCTAAAGAAGGAGTCATCGGTACTTTTTGCCGCACCTACTCAGTTAGCACTGCAATCGATATGTTCTTAAAGGATATATACGAGCCTTCAGCAATGGTTGGTCGCTATGATTATATTCCTGCTGACTCCAGTGCCGGTGTCATACTCTATGATGATAAGTTTGCTTATTCCCACCACGCAACAGATCCTGCAAGTGGGAGACTTCTTAATGCTTTCGATCTTGTTCGTATTCATAAGTTTGGTCATTTAGATGATCGAGCGACAGAAAGTACACCACCAAGTAAGCTACCATCCTTTGTTAACATGTGCGAATTTGCCATTCAAGATGATGAAGTAAAGGCACAGTTTACGAAAGAGCGGATGGAGCAGGCAACGATTGATTTTACGGAGGATAATTGGCAGACAGCACTTGAACTGGATAAGCAAGGAAAGATTAAAGACACCTTGGACAATATAGTTCTCATCATCCGTAACGATTCAGAACTAGAATCCATTGCTTTTAATAAGCACCGTGATGGAATCGATGCAAGAGACGGACTGCCTTGGGAACAGATGAAGGGCGGCTGGAATGATTCAGATAATGCAGCCCTTAAAGTTTATCTGTCTAATAAATATGGCATTTACTCCCCAACCAAAACAAAGGACGCAATACTAGCAGTCGCAGCAGAGCGATCCTATCATCCTATAAAAGAATACCTGGATCATTTACCAGATTGGGATGGAATCGACCGCGTTGAGACCTTGCTGATTGATTACTTCAATGCAACAGATAATTCCTATACCAGAGCCGTTACTAGAAAAATGATGGTGGCAGCAGTAGCTAGAATTGTTCATCCTGGTACGAAATTTGACAGCGTTTTAATTCTGAATGGACCACAAGGCATCGGTAAGTCTACCTTCTTTGCAAAACTTGCAGGTGATTGGTTTTCCGATAGTTTAACCCTCACCGATATGAAAGACAAAGCAGGCCCTGAAAAACTTCAAGGATACTGGATCTTAGAACTGGGCGAACTAGCTGGCATGCGAAAAACCGATGTGGAGGTTGTGAAATCCTTTATTTCAAGATCCGATGATAAATACCGTGCCAGTTATGGGGTGAATGTTGAAAGCCACCCACGTCAATGTATCATTGTCGGCTCTACCAATGCAGAAAGTGGATTTTTGCGAGACATCACGGGTAACCGAAGATTCTGGCCAGTGCGTATTAGTGGTGATGGTAAAAGAAAAGCATGGCAGATGTCCGTATACGATGTAGAGCAGATTTGGGCAGAAACTTTGGTGCTTTATGCCAAAGGTGAAAAGCTCTATTTAGAGGGCAGTGATGTAGAGTTGGCAACGAATGAGCAGGCAGATGCCATGGAGAGTGATGAGCGAGAAGGGCTTGTTCGCACTTACCTCGATACGCTTTTACCCGATGATTGGAATGCCTTGTCCTTATACGAGCGAAGAAACTACCTAAACGGTAGTGAATTTGGTGGGGAATCCCGTGTTGGCACGGTTGAACGTACGCTTGTTTGCAATATGGAAATTTGGTGCGAATGCTTTGGAAGGGATGCCTCCGCCATGAAACCTGCAGACTCCTATGCCATTGCAGGCATTATGAAAAAGATTAATGGGTGGAACAAGTACCAAGGGAACAAGAACGGAACAAGTAATTTTCCCCTTTACGGTAGGCAACGTTGTTACGAGAAGAATGAGTAAGGTCGTTCCTTGTTCTTTAGTTGTTCCTTATGCTTGTTCTCTTAAAAACCCAGTCATTACCGATGTTCTGGCTTCACTGGAATGAGTGGAACAAGAGTTTTACTACTTAGTAATAAATTAATAAATAGTAGTAGTAAAGCATCGTGAGCGTATGTATGCGCGCGTATAGGAAAAAACGTTAAAAGTTGTGCTTGTTGTTCCTGATGAATTTATGGAGGTCATTTATGCAAGAAAAATATATAGAACAAAAAATGGTAGCAGCAGTAAAAAGCCTGGGAGGTATGGCACCGAAATTTGTGAGTCCTGGAATAGATGGCATGCCCGATCGCATTGTATTACTTCCCATGGGGAGAATCGCTTTTGTCGAATGTAAAGCAACAGGAAAAAAGATGCGACCTTTACAGAATAAAAGAAAGAAGCAATTAGAGGCATTAGGCTTTTTGGTTTATTGCCTGGATGATATAGAACAGATTGGAGGGATACTTAGTGAAATACAAGCCACATGAATACCAAAGCTATGCCACTGAATTCATTTTATCCCATCCCATATCGGCTGTATTTCTTGAAATGGGTTTAGGTAAAAGTGTGATTACCTTATCCGCCATATTTGATTTGTGTTTAGATAGCTTTCTCGTTTGCAAGGTGTTAGTGATTGCACCTTTAAGAGTAGCAAGGGATACATGGCCTGCCGAAATCAATAAGTGGGATCACTTAAAAGGACTCTCTTACTCGGTGGCAGTGGGAACAGAAAAAGAAAGAATCGATGCCCTCAAGAAACAATCAACGCTATACATCATTAACCGTGAGAACGTCGATTGGCTGGTTCATAAAAGTGGTATTCCTTTTCATTTTGATATGGTGGTCATTGATGAGCTGTCATCCTTTAAGTCTTATGGTGCAAAGCGGTTTAAGAGTCTACTCAAAGTAAGACCCTCTATAAAAAGAATTGTCGGTCTTACCGGAACTCCCTCCAGTAATGGATTGATGGATTTATGGGCTGAATTTCGAATTCTTGATTTGGGTCAAAGGCTAGGACGCTACATTAGTCATTATCGAAACACCTATTTTAAGCCAGATAAGCGAAACGCACAGATTGTATTTTCATATAAACCACTGCCAGGTGCAGAAGAGGAAATCTACGAACAAATATCAGACATCACCATTTCTATGAAATCTACCGATTATCTCAAAATGCCTGAATACGTCAG
>JAEZWM010000048.1 GCA_023443025.1 Bacillota bacterium | reverse complement strand
TTTATATTGTTAGCAAGTAGTTCTCTTCCTAGTTCTGTTTCTATATGCTTTTGTAGGTATCTCTTAACAGGTCTTGCTCCGTATTGTGCGGAATATGCTCTATTGAGTATTAGCTCCTTAGCATTTTCGGTTAGCTCTATGGTGATTTGTCTATCTATTAATTTTTCGTCTATATCTTTCATTTGAAGATCGATTATGCTCATGATATCTTCTCTTGATAGAGGTTTAAACATGACTATATCGTCAATTCTGTTTAAAAACTCCGGTCTAAATGTCATCTTCATTTCATTCATTACCAGTTCTCTTGCATTAGCCGAAATCTCGTGACCTTCGTCCATATCTTCCATTAGATAATGTGAACCGATGTTAGAAGTCATGATTATAACAGTGTTTTTAAAGTCTACTGTTCTTCCTTGGTTGTCTGTAAGTCTACCGTCGTCCAGAACTTGGAGTAGGATATTGAACACATCCGGATGAGCTTTTTCAATCTCATCGAAGAGGATAACTGAGTAAGGCTTTCTTCTAACTGCTTCAGTAAGCTGTCCACCTTCATCATATCCAACATATCCCGGAGGAGCTCCAACCAGTCTTGATACTGAGTGTTTTTCCATATACTCACTCATGTCGATTCTGACCATATTTCTTTCATCATCAAAGAGTGCTTCAGTTAGAGTCTTAGCTAGTTCAGTCTTACCAACTCCGGTAGGTCCTAAGAAGATAAATGATCCTATAGGCCTGTTTATTGACTTCAAGCCTGACTTAGCTCTGATGATGGCTTCTGTAACGGCGGTAACCGCTTCTTCCTGACCTATAACCCTCTTATGAAGTACAGAACCTAGATTTAGGATTCTCTCTCTTTCAGTTTCTGCAAGCTTTCTAACAGGAATTCCAGTCCATTTGGAAACTACTTCTGCAATTTCTTCTTCCGTAACTTCTTCTTTTAACATGGTATGTCTTTCAGCATTTTTTTCATTTGCTTCAGCTAGTTCTAGCTCAAGTGGTGCAAGTTTACCATATTTTAGTTCAGATAACAGTTCAAAGTTATAGGTTCTGTTAGCTTCATCAATCTGTTTTCTTACATTATCTATTTCTTCTTTTATCTCTTTAACTCTATTGATGTTTTTCTTTTCTTCTTCCCAAGCAGCGGCTTTGTCGTCGTATTCCCCTTTAAGTTCAGCAATTTCTTTTTCTAGTGCTTCGAGTCTTTCTCCTGACTGCTCGTCGGTTTCTTTTTTCAGTGAAACTTTTTCTATCTCGCATTGAAGGATTCTTCTTCTCATCTCATCCATCTCAGCAGGCATTGAGTCGATTTCAGTTCTTACCATGGATGATGCTTCATCCATAAGGTCTATCGCTTTATCAGGTAAGAATCTATCGGTTATATATCTGTCAGAAAGTGTTGCCGCAGCTATTACCGCACCATCGGAAATCCTAATACCATGATGGATTTCATATTTCTCTTTAATTCCTCTCAGGATTGAAATTGTATCTTCTACAGTTGGCTCAGACACCATAACCTTTTGGAATCTTCTCTCAAGTGCACCGTCTTTTTCAATATACTCTCTATATTCATTAAGAGTGGTTGCTCCAATTGTATGGATTTCTCCTCTTGCAAGCATCGGCTTTAACATATTGGATGCATCGAGTGCACCATCAGTCTTGCCGGCTCCAACTATTGTATGAAGCTCGTCTATAAAGAGAATTATCATTCCGTTAGAATCAGCAATCTCTTTTAAAACTTCTTTTAGCCTTTCCTCAAACTCTCCTCTATACTTAGCACCTGCAATCAACGATCCCATATCTAGAGCAAATATACTCTTGTCTTGAAGTGATTCAGGAACATCATTATCGACAATCCTCTGAGCTAGACCTTCAACTATTGCAGTTTTACCAACCCCCGGCTCACCTATGAATACAGGGTTGTTTTTAGTTCTTCTTGAAAGAATCCTGATTGCATGTCTGATCTCATCATCTCTACCGATTACAGGATCAATATCTCCTCGTCTTGCTTCTTCTGTTAGGTCTCTACCATATTTTTTTAGTGCAGAGTCTCCGGTTAAATAAGGATTTTCAGAATCAACATTCTGTCCGCCTCTTACACTTAGTAGTGTTTCTTTAAATGCTTGATAATTTATCTTATACTTTTTAAATATGTCTGAACTATCAGTGTTTCTGTCTTTTAGGATAGCCATATATAAGTGTTCTACCGATATAAAACTATCTCCTAAAGACTTCATTTCATCTTCTGCTCTAAGCAATACTCTTTGGTAGCTTGTTGTTGGATAAAGATTGTCCCCACCTTCTTGAACAGGTAGTTGATCCACTTTTTTCCTAACATCATCAGCATACAGAGCAGTATCAACATCCATTAACGCTAGCACCTTTAAAATATAGGAGTCAGCGCTATTGATAAGAGCAAGGTGCAGATGAATCTCACTAAGCTCAGGATTACCATTTTTGATTGCTATATTTTGTGACTCTTGAATTACTTCAACAGCTCTTCTTGTGAATTTACTTGTATCCATACCTTTCCTCCTAGTCTTAAATAAGAAGCCTCCTTAAAGGCTTCTATAATTTTTAATTTTTAACTTTTAACTTTTTCTTCTTCTAATTTCTTTAATTCTTCGTATAATTTGGTTTGTTCTTCAGTAAGGTTAGATGGATTATTGATCACTATGTTTATAAAATGATCTCCGGTATTACCTTTCATGTCGACAAAACCTTTTTTAGGGATTCTAATTCTCTTTCCATTTCTAATACCCTTAGGGATATTTACTTTAACTTTTCCGGCTAATGTCCTCACTACCTTAGAAGCTCCAAGAGCAGCATCCCATGGATCAATGCTTAGATCCGATTTAGTATTTATACCATCCAGTTGAATAGCACTTGGTAGTACATCCACTTTTACGTAGATATCAGCGTTATTTAAACCGATTTTTTCACCCTTAACCCTGATTTTTTTACCCGGAAGGATTCCTTTTGGTACTTTAACCAATAGCTGTTTGCTTTGTCCATCTATTTCTAAATTCAATGTTTTTTCTACACCTGAGAAAGCTTCTTCCATTTTAATCTTCATAGAAGTTTCATACTTTTGTCTCTGGGGTTTACTACCCCTTCCAAATCCACTAAAAATATCTTTAGCAGAGGAAGCTGCACCGGATGCAAACCTTGAACCAAAACCGTCTTTACCAAATATCAAATTGAAAAAGTCAGAGAAATCTCCCGATTCATCACCGGTGGAGTAAGTGAAACCGCCAAAGCCATACTGACTAGGGTCAAAGTTTTGTCCTCCGGTGAACTGAGCATTAGAGCCGAACATATCATATTTCTTTCTCTTATCCTCATCGCCGAGAACCTCATACGCTTCGTTCACTTCTTTAAATTTTTTCTCAGCTTCTTCATCACCTGCATTCATATCCGGATGATATTTTTTAGCAAGCTTTCTATATGCTTTTTTAATCTCGGCATTGGTTGCTTTTTTGTCCACGCCAAGCGTTTTATAATAATCTTTATACTCCATAATATCCTCCTGACTTTCTTTGACCTATGTATATTATACTATCATGTTTGCACTTTTGCAAGTGTTTATTTAAAATTTCTTACAATTTCTTAATATATTTTTATAATAGTTATCTTTTTATTTATTTTTATCGTATTTAATCATTTCAATATGTGGGATTCCATCCAGTATATATTCTTCACCAACTACATTAAAACCGGCTCTTTTGTAAGGTTCTGCAAGATACGATTGAGCATTAATTCTAATCACCGGCTCTAGCATTTCGTTGTGAATATAGTTAATGGATTTTGTAAACAATACCCTTCCCACACCTCTTCCGCGAGCATTTTTACTTACACAATATCTACCCATTGAAGGTTCATCAAAACTCAAACCTGCAGGCAATATTCTAATATAACCAATTAGCTCTCCTCTTTCGTATGCCATCATATGTAAACATGCAAAATCGAGTCCATCTATATCTTCAAAGATCGATTCTTGTTCTACGATAAATACATTTTGCCTTAATCTTAAAATGCTATATACATCTTCGGAATTAAGTTGGTCAAAAGTTCTTAAATAAATGCCATAATTTCTATCGAGCATCTTTTCATAAGCAACTCCACTGTCTCCACTTTCGAAGGTGATAGTGCCGGAATATTCAAAGCCATATTTATTAGCTAATTTTATTACCGGGATATTCTCTTTGTGTGTATCAATTCTAATCGACTCATATCCCATCTCGCAGGACTTTTCGATTGCAAAATCCAACAATCTTGAAGCATAACCACATCCCATATGCTCTTTATCAACCGCAAGTCTATGGACTGCAGTGTAGCTGTTAGTTCTCCACTCTCCTGTTAATGTATCATAGCTCGGATCATGATCAGTCACTAGTGACATAACTGAAACGATTTCTCCACCTTGCTCGAATACATAAAACTCATGAGCCTCTATATCTTTCTTTATTGTATTAACATCAGGGTATTCTCCTCTCCATTGAGGTATTTTCATTCCTCTTAATGCTGATTTTCCGTCATTGATTATTTCCATTATTCTATCTAGTTCATTTAAATTTGCTAATCTAATCATCTTTCACCTCAAAACATCTGTCCTATTCCATAAGTTAGCGCAAGCATTATAAGTCCGGCAACCAGATTGCCTAGTGCAATTATTGGCATGGCATAAGCAATTCTTATATGTAGCAGTGCAGTTAAAAAACTTCCTGTATAAATCCCTGTACCGGGAAGTGGGACTGCTACTACAAAAAACAAACCCAATAGTCCGAACTTTTTTATCTTAGTTTGTTCTTTTAATGTCTTATCTATTACATATTGAGTAAATCCCTTAAAAAGTCTTGTCTTTAGTAAGAGATTCGTTATTGGTCTAAAAAGGTAGATAATAATCGGGATTATTAAAGTACTTCCAATTAAACTTACAACAAGTGCAGTTACATGACCCAGCCCCTGTGTAACTCCGTAAGGTATCGAGCCTCTTAGCTCGATTACGGGAATCATTGCCATTATAAATGTTTTTATATATACATCAAATCCTACAGTCAAATTAATTAACACCTCATACTTTTAAATCAATTATATTTTTATGAACATAATCCGAACTCGAAGCAAGCAATATTCCTGAATATGTCAAATGAAACTTCATAATATCACCAACCTTATAGTCCACATCACAGTCATGAACATCAATAATCGTATGATCCGAACTAGCTCCAAGGATGATTGCCTTATCATCAAAAGGTCTTATAGATTCTGTTGGTAAGTCCAGTTTACCCAAGGCTATAATAGCCCTTTTCCGATTGCCACGATCAACAAACTCTGCCATATGTCCAAATGCGGTGTTTCCCAATCTACCAAGAGGTATTGATGGTTTTGTTTTAAGCTCAACAATCTGAGCTTCAAGATAAAACACATCCTCTTCCATCCCCTCGATATGATTTTCAAACGCCATCTCTTTACCGGTAATTATGGACTCTCCAATTCTCAAACTATTTATACCCTGAAACGCACCTGTTCCAAGCATATATAGGGTAGATGAATTTCCTCCTGAGAGGAACTTAAAATTGATTTTGAACTCACTCTCCAATTTTAGAGCGTATCCAATTAAAAGGTCCATTACATGAGCATCAGGAATCACACCGGCATAACATTTATGATTTGTTCCAAGCCCATAGATTTCAATATTAGAGAGATCTTTTATTTGTTTAATGGCATTTTTAGTAGCTTCATAACCGAAGTAGCCTTCTCTTAAGTCCCCAAAGTCTATCATAAGCATTATTTTATGGGTTTTATCTTGTTTTTTAGCCTCTTCGTTAAGTAGCTTTATGGTCTCAACTTCAGTGTTAAATGAAATGTCGGAGTACTTAATTACATCGGCTATCTCACTTGCCATCGGTGACCTAAGAAGTACTTTAAAACAAGGAAGTTCATAGAGTTTCTTAAGATTTAATATTCTAGAATCAGCAATATAAAGCACACCCATTCGCATATAGTATTCTACTACTTTAGGCTCGCTTAAGAAAACCTTGGTTACAGCAAACATTTCTATATCTTCATTTCTTAGCTTGCTATCCAAAGTGTAAATATTGTCCATTAACTTCACTGCATCTAAATTCAATCTTGGATACATCTGGTACCTCCTCATGACTCTCAACTCTATTATACTAGATGTGAGGACAATTTATAAGGAAGATTATATTTAATATCCATTAAATGATGAAAAAGTCACAGATTATATATGCTATTTATAATACAAATCCTTTAAAACTGTAAACATCCGATAATTCTAAGCAGTTAAAAACAGCCATACCATAAAAGGCATAGCTGCTGTTCTAACAATATTACCTTAATTAACTATTCATCAATCTCAAAGATTAAATCAAATCTTTTTATCTTACCATAAGAGTCTATAACTGTAGGAACGAATCCAACATATCGATAGCCATTCATCGCATACTCATCTATTACTTCTCTATGATCCATAGATCTAGGACTAAAAATACCACCCGTATACACTTCAACATACTCGTATCTCTTCATAATGATCCTCCTAAGATTTGACAAAATTAGTTTTATCTACTATTGAATTTATTTTACCATAGAAGTTTGCGATTATTTAGTAATTTATAAATACCATGTTTTCATTACTTTATTGCATTGATATACCCATAGACATATGGAAATGGTTTAGTTTTAGCTTGGTTTAAAGTGCCGGTTATAAATACTCTGCTCTCAGGCTGATAAAAAGCGAAAGATCCCGTTGAGCCTGAATGACCTATAATCCTTGGAGCAGGCATAAATGGACTCATAAGCATTCCCATTTCAAGCTCCATCATTCCGTTTCCATATTTTATCGGTATAAATTGGATAGGTCGAAATTCTGACTTTGATAAGTGTGAAATATCAAAAAGATTACCATTAAAATACCTGTCAAGAAAACTCATCAAATCATCAACGTCGGCAATAATTCCACCTGCAGCCGGTGCTGATGATGTATACTTAAACGGCCTACTTTCAATATCTCCATAGTAAACGGGGATGGCATCATCCGGACTCGAAATAATCATTGTAGAACTTAAATTATTTGGTGATAGTATCCGTTCTGATAGAAGTTTTAAAAAAGACTTTCCGGTAATTTTCTCAGCTATTTTTGAGAGCAGTAGTGGATTAAGATTAGAATAATATGCCTTTTTGCCTTCTCCGGTTTTATGTAGAGATTCAACACTTTTGGTAGCTTCTAAAGCATCTTCAAAGGAAAAATCAAAGTCCTCTTCAACAAGATTTTCTATAATACTCTTGCCATCAAACTTATAATCCGATTCATAGTCAGGTATCCCCGAGGTTTGATTTACTAAATGTGAGACAGTGATATCGCCACTATGATCAACTCCATCCACTGTTAAGATGCCTTCCCACTCCTCTTTAGCTAAAACATCGGAGAGTTTAGTTTCATAACTTATAAGTCCTTCATCTATCATTTGAAAGATAATCGAATGAACATAAAGCTTTGTAACGGAAGCTAAATAGTACTTATCTTCTTTAAAATTTCCCTTTTCAAAACGATGCTCTTTATTATTCTTAAGGTCTTTTATCAAAATAGTAGCAGAATGAATAGATTTATTTCTACTTAATATACCGTCCATAATATTCAGTTTTGTTTTACTTGGCATAATCTTAATTAAAAGCCTTATACCCAAAACCAAAACAATAAGTACGGCAATTGCTATCGAAAGTAGCTTAAGAAATTTAATTAGATTTCTCATTTGTTCTCCTGTCTTTTTTAAACCAAACGAAAATCGCAATTATAATGTATAGTGGGGTAAAGTTTAATGTAATATCTCTAAAAGCATTTGGATGAAGAGGTTCTATAATACTTGTAAGCCATATATAGGAATAGACTAGGAGCATTGAAATTATGTATACAATAATAGTTGTTATAATTTGATTTTTAATCACTACCCTATCCAAGCACACAAAGATAAAAGCGCCTATCAAAACGATTACAGCACGATTGATTATGTGGAAATTAGTATCATTTGGAATATCATTGAGTAGCTGAATAGTGCTACTAGCCAAGGTTGTTAATGCATATACAATACACCAAAACACAAATGGTCCTTTGAGTTTCTCAAAAATTTTGGTCATGTTGACCTCCTATTATTACCACCTAAAAAGTTGATAGAGTTGATAGAGTTTATATCTCTATCTCTTTAATATTTAAATAATATATATTTTATTATACAAAAATGTTCGAGATTAATTAAGTAATGCTATGTAAAACCTTTGTAAAATAGAGAGTTTACTATAATTTGTAATTTTATCTTTAGTCTAATATTAAAGATATATCAAGATAAAACAAAAAAGACCACTCTTTATCAGAGCAGTCTTATTTCAAATTTGTACTACAATCCCCCTTACTCACTTCTCAGTGCTTCAACCGGATCTTTATTTGCGGCTGTAGATGAAGGTATCAAACCTGCTACGTAAGCGAGCAACATACTCACCCCTATAAGTATAAGGGATGCTTGTACAGGTAATTGAGCTATTTTTTCTACATTAAATTTATTAAACACTATGATATTTGCGGGGATAGTTAATAGATATGTGACTACAATCCCTATAATACCTGCAACAAATCCTACTATCAGAGTTTCTGCGTTAAATACGCGTCTGATATCTCTTTTACTAGCCCCTACTGCACGCAAAATACCTATTTCTTTTTTTCTTTCCAATACCGAAATATAAGTTATAACCCCAATCATAATAGACGATACAATAAGAGAAATTGCAACAAAAGCTATCAATACATTACTAATCATGTTAACTATATCAGTCACTGAATTCATCATAGCGCCGACAATATCATTGTAACGCACGACTTTTTCAGATTCACCTCTATCTTCCATTTTATCATTATAAGTCTTTAAAAATGTTTCTACATCAGCTTTAGATTGAAAGTCTACGGGATAGATATCAATTTGAGATGGTACATTCGTATCTGCATAACCAAGTATTTGCATATTTTTATCATAAGAGCTGATTTTGGGATTCATTAATGTGTTCATAATTTCCAAAATTTCATCTTCATCCATTGTCAGCTTAAATGCTTTTGCAAAAGATTCTTCATCTATCGACATCGCACCTTGTAATTGTTCAGGAAGATTCCCCATGGCATCTCGCATAGCACTTTCTATCTGCCCTTGAATAGCAGGCATAAACTGATTTTGCAATTGTGACGATAGCTGACTTTCGAATTGTGCCATTAGCTGTGTTTGAATACCCGACATCAATTGGTTTTGTACTTGACCTATCAGCTGTGTTTGCAATTGCTCCATAAACAAGGATTGCATCTGTGTCATGAGCTGGCTTTGAACGGAATTCGAAACGGAACTCATGTAATTTTTCATACTTTCTTTAATCTGTTCTTGCAGTGAGCCAATAATCTGAGCATTAAAAGTTTCCATAGAGCTTTGTATTACTGATTTAAGAGTCTGTGTAAACTGTTCAGTATAGGTATGCATCACATCGCCTATATACTGTTGCAATACCCCATTTATTTGCTCTTTCATTTCCCCCGCCACCGGTATCTTATCTTGCAGATTTTGAATTCTTCCTTGAACGTCCGGTTGAGAAAGAAAAGAGTTCAAATTAGTTACCATCTCTTGATGATCCGTCACTTCATTTGCTACCTGTTCTGAGATAAATTCATTAATTAATTCCTGTATTAAACCATCTATATCTCTAGCAGGGACATGAATTATTTCTGCCAATGCACTCGTCAGTTCAGGAATATTAATATCCGGTGGTTCAATTTTTTCAAATATGTTCGAAAAATCAAACATACTAAAGTCGATTTCCGGAAAACCCATGTTTGAAAAGTCAAACTCCGGAAGTTCTAAATTTGTAAAATCCAGTCCACTGAAGTCCAGTTTTGATAAATCGATATTTGGCATTTCGATATTCGAAAAATCCATAGCAGAAAGATCAAAGTTAGAAAAATCCATACTACTCATATCAAAGTTTGATAAATCGAGTCCTTCTAAGTTAATTTCTCCCAAAGACGTCATATTCATTTCGAGTGCAGATGCATCAAAATCTAAAGCATCAGCCATTGCAGTTTCATCTATTTTTATCAAATCGGTGAATTGAAATTTACGATTTTGAGCTTCGTCTAACTCCTGTGAAAAAGTATTGCCTGTAAGAACATTTTTACTTTTGTTTTTCAATTGATCTTGAACAACTTTTCGCTTAGCTGCTTCTTCCATTAGATGTTTGATGAGTTCAGGAGTATAATTTATACCCATGTTTAGTGTAGTAACTGTAACATCAGGCATTGGTTTAACAATTCCTACAATTTTCAAATCGACACCGTTATTTATAAGTCCGGACATGAAAGTCTTGTCAGATGATCTATCAACCCAAATATCATACCCCGAGTCATAGGTGTATTTATCAGCCGGATTAATGACCTTAAATTGTACATTCATCAAATCATCATAGGATATGGATATACCTTCATCTTCAATTTGAATTGTAGACTCCGTACTCTCCATCATGGATTCAAGCATTGAATCCAGCCTCGCTCTGTCTCTAAGTCCCATTGCATACATAAGGTAGTCAGGCATACCTCCATGAGGTGACAGAACAAGAATCGCTTCATCAAATTTTGCCGGCCAGTCGCCTGCTAAGACCTCAAATTGTTCCTTAATAAGATCCATATCCCCTGAAATTTCACCGAATGAACCCATCGGAGTAAAACCAAATGAACCCGCCAAAGCACCCATTCCACTGTCGGCTCCCAGTCCATAGGAACTAAGAATCGTATCCGGATTTACCTGCTGGATATCTCTTCTGGTATCAGGCAAGTAAATTTGAGGAGTAATTCCATATTTATACTCAATTTTTTGAACAGTAGATTTAAGCTCACCTTCGTTTTCTTCAATATAGGTTTTTAAAGCTCCTAAGTCATTTCTATTTTGATAAGAAAACATGGTATCGATAAAGTTCATAACATATACCGAACCCGGTGGTAGATTATCCCTATCACGAATCCTCTCACTTGGATCTGAAAAAATACTGGTTAAGTCAAATCCCGCTTCCTGTATAGTCAGAGGATAGATGTTCATTGTATCTCTTTCCACATCTCTTATATAGTTATTAATCCCGGTTGCCAGAGCAAGGATCGCAGCAATCCCGATAATACCGATGGATCCCGCAAGGGAAGTGACAAAGGTACGAGCCAGTTTCGTACGTAAATTGCTAAAAGACAGCGAAACAGCAGTAGCAAAAGACATGCTAGCTTTTCTGAGCTCACTTATCGGCTTCCTTGGTTCTGATCCGGGTATATAAGGTATGCTGTCTGACTGGATTCGTCCGTCCTTTAAGTGAACAATTCTATTGGCATATTGTTCTGCCAGTTCACTATTGTGAGTAACCAGAATTACAAGACGCTCCTTTGCAATCTGTTTTAACAACTCCATAACTTGTATACCGGTATCAGTGTCAAGAGCTCCGGTAGGTTCGTCAGCAAGTAAAATTTCCGGATTATTAATGAGCGCTCTAGCAATAGCCACCCTCTGCATCTGTCCACCCGAAAGCTGACTCGGCAGCTTGTTTATATGGTCTTCCAAGCCCAAATCTTCCAAAGTTTTTATAGCCCTTTGCTTTCTTTCTTCTTTTGATACCCCACTCAATGTAAGCGCCAACTCCACATTAGATAACACCGTTTGATGTGGAATTAAATTATAACTTTGAAAAACAAAACCGATACGATTATTCCTATAAGTATCCCAGTCCGTATCTTCATATTCTTTTGTCGATATACCATCAATAGTAAGATCGCCCTCATCATATTGATCAAGGCCACCTATAATATTAAGCATAGTAGTTTTCCCGGAACCTGACGGTCCCAGAATAGCAACAAATTCATTATCCCTAAACGAAATCGAAACCCCGTCAAGTGCTTTTTGTGTAAATCCCACAGTAGTGTATGATTTACTTATATCTGTCAATTGTAACATGACATTACTCCAATCTAATTCTCGTTGTTACAAGTCTAAAATAATTTGATCTTGTGTAGTATCTATACCCAATTATTGCGATATATGGCATTTGGGGTGATAAATAGTTTAGAATTATGGTGACAATAACTAGTACTTAAAAATAGAACGAGGTGCTACCCAACAAGCAGCACCCATTTATCATTAATATTTTCAAGTAATTGGAATGTTTTATTTTCTTTATTTTATCTTATCTATTTCCTCAACACTATATTCATCAAACCCTTCAAAGTAAAATGAAGCATGAATTCCGTTTAAATATACAACTCTACAGTCTATCTTTTCAGTAAGGGCATTACCCAACAGAGATTCTATCTCTTTAGAATTAATAACTGACTTCTCCATAGCTTTAAGATAAGATTGTTTATCTAAAATAGACCAATCAACGCATAGGTTTAGACTCTTCTTTAGTATGCAATCTAGCCATATTCTAATTGCTCTGCCATTTCCATCTAAAAATGGATGAGCTATATTCATTTCTACATACTTTTTGATTATTTGATCAAATGTATCATGAGGCATTTTGTCTATAATTTTTAAGTTGCTCTCCAAGAAAAGTACTGGAGCAAATTTAAAATTTCCCTTTGAGATATTAACATTCCTTATCTTTCCAGCAAACTGGAAAACATCTTGGAATAAATAATGATGGATGTCACTAAGTCCTTTAAATGTTCCTATTTCAAATCTTTCTAATAGTTTTTTATGCCAGAGCTCTTGTGCTCGGATTTTGCATAGGAGTTCTTCGTGGGTCATTATTTGCCTCCATCAAAAAATTATTTTTAAATAACATATTGACTTAAATTGTATACTCCAGATTTTTGTATATTTATTGTAATAAATATATTATAACTTTTATATAATTCTTAAATACTAGAGTTGTAAAAAAAATAAAAAACTATAGTGAACAGTTACAAGTACGTAATATTTTTACCAAAGACAAAGTCAATTTCATCTTGATAAATCGGAATGAAACCAATTCTAACTAGGTTGTCTAATAAAATTTTACTATCTTGAATTTTTATATTTAACATTAATGCTTTTGTCATAAATAAAACAATTGTTGTTCCCATGGTTTCAAATATATCATTCACGACTTTTAAAAACAATTCAATTATAAATAGTTTTTCTTCAGACGTTAATTCTTCTATTCCAAAATATAAATTATCAATAATCATTTTACTACCCCAATAATCTTCATCCGATGCATATAAATTATATGCATATGCAACATAATATAAATCACCACTAATAGCATCTGCACAATATATGAACTCATCATTTGAATATGTATTGAATATATAAAAATTAATACGACCAACTTCTATTTCATTCATATTTTCATCATCATATTGATAAGAATTAAATATAATTTCCCCTTGAAGAATTTTATAATCTGAAAAATCTTCTTTACTAATTATTATCTGAAAATCTATATCGTCAACTTTTAGAGAAAATATGTCTGATCCTATCAATTTCATATAATCCTCCCTGATCTGATAATAAAACTTTTTTGATAAATTCACTAATTATAGCCGCATTATCAATTTCTCCCTTTAATAGTATTTTTCTGAAATCTAATCTATCATATCTTGCTAATATATCTAAATGACTTTCATTAAAAAACTCTTCTCTTTTGTTAACAATTTCAAAACTTAATAACTTTATTGATTTTTCTTTTTCAAGAAAGTACACAAAATTTTTATCGATATAGGCAGTGATATATATTTTAGGGATAAAAACAGAGTTATTATTTATTACCTTAAATTCAACAATTAAAACTCCATTACTTTTTGATTCAAATATTAATTCATCACATTTTTGGTTAATTAATAATTTTGTACTTTTAATAAAGCTCCACATGTAGTCTGATAAAGCTATACAAATATCTAACTGTGGTGGCGGCTCGTCTTCGTGTTCGATTAAATTTCTTAATTCCAAGTATCTATTTAAAGAATTCGCACGTAGTATATCAAAGTATTCTAAGGATTCAATCATAGATTTTGCTTTAGATTTATTTGGAAACTCTACGCCATCAATCCCAAATTCTTCTTTCCATATTCTACACAAAACATTGAATACTCTTTTTAGTGAATTAAAGCCTTGGCTTAATTTATCTCTCTCTTTTAAGTGGTTTTTTACATCTGTAATAGTTTTGTTAGCTTCTTTCCATATCGAATCTGCCCGTTCAATATCTTCAGTTCGATTTATAGATATTGACGATCCAGTAGTAATATCCTTGTCGTTAAAAAAGTTTTCATCAATCCAAATTGTATTAATATCTCTATAATTAAACATTTTTCTCCTTATTTTATATATTACTAATTAATAGATTTTGTTGCCGTTTATGGAATCAAGTAATTTAAGGTTTTCTTTTAACCTATTAAATACAGATAGATACCACCCACCAATTTAGGCAATTTAGTAACAGTACTGTGTTATTATTGATAACTAAAATTTTTTAGAATTTTAGTTATCAATTATTCAATACCCTTATCCTGATTTTTTAACAATTATATTAAAACTTATTTTCATCTTAATCATCATCTATACATTCTACTATTTCAGAAATATCACAATTCAACACATTGCATATCCTTAATAAGACATCTGTTGTTACATTCTCATTATTTTTTAATTTATAAAATGTGCTCCTACTCACATTTGCTTTCTCGATAATATCCTTGTGTTTAATATTTTTGTCAATAAGTAGTTTCCAAAGTTTTTTATAACTTAATTCCATATTATCCTCCAATGCCTGTTACTATTAGTAAAGTTTAGTATATCATATTATTGTTTGCTTTATCAAACTATTTTCTTGACATTCAAACATTTTTATAGTACTCTAATTATAGCGCAATGCGCCTTGAATGGAGGTACATGCATGATTAAAATAAAAAATAAAACATTGGAAGGGTATACTTTTATAGATCTATTTGCAGGAATTGGTGGATTTAGACTAGCTCTAGAATCTTTCGGTGCAAATTGCATCTATTCAAATGAATGGGATAAATACGCACAACAAACTTATAAAATGAATTTTGGGGAAATTCCAGAAGGAGATATTACAAAAGTTCATGAGAAAACAATCCCTAATCATGATATATTATGTGCAGGGTTTCCTTGTCAAGCATTTTCTATAAGTGGAAAACAAAAAGGCTTCGAGGACAGCAGAGGAACTTTATTCTTTGACGTAGCAAGAATAGTAAGAGAAAAAAAACCTGTTGTTGTATTTTTAGAAAACGTCAAAAATTTTGTAACTCATGATGGTGGTAATACTTTAAGAGTAGTTGAGCAAACCATGAAAGAATTAGGATATAGCTTTGATTATGATGTATTAAACTCCATGAATTATGGGATTCCACAAAGAAGAGAGCGTATATATATAGTATGCTTTAGAAATGATATTCAAAGAGAAGACTTTGTATTTCCTAGCCCTTTTAAGTTAACGAAATATGTAGAGGATTTTTTATTGCCAACTGATCAGATTACAGAATATATCATTGAAAGGAAAGACCTAGTGTTAAATGATAAAGCAAGTTGTACATTGAATTCTACCAAAAGCATAAGAGTCGGGACTATTGGTAAAGGTGGACAAGGTGAGAGAATATATTCACCAAAAGGGGTAGCAATAACGCTGTCTGCAAATGGTGGTGGTGCTTTTTCTAAAACTGGTGGTTATTTAATAGATGGCAAAACAAGACGATTACACCCACGTGAGTGTGCAAGACTAATGGGTTTTCCAGACACTTTTTTATTAAATCCTAATATAAATCAATCATATAAACAACTAGGTAATTCTGTAGTAGTAGATGTTTTACAACTCATAACTAAGCAAATAGGAGATGCATTGAACAATGAATACAGCGGAATTCAGCAATTGGCTTTTATCTAATGGATCCAGCAAAAAAATTGCTTCAGACATTGTTAGTAGATTAAAAAGAATTAACTATGAACTAATAGAATCTATACCTAGTACAAACATTGATGAACAATATAATATTGATGGCTGTAAATTATTATTAAATTCCTTCAATCGTAATTCATCAAGTAACAGAAAGCTATTATTAAAATCATCTTTGCCATTTAATAAACCTGAAATAGCAAATTACAAATTAAGCTTAAGTAGATATATAAAACATCTCAATAATAAATAAAAAACTTAATAGGACTTCCCCTAAATCAAAGTTTAATTTAGGGGAGCCTTTTGTATTTATTCTTTATTATTCATTATAATTAAATATTCTCCCTGAATATTTCTAAGTCATTATAATCTTGTTCTTTTACTAGCTCAATGCTAAATATTACATTAGAATTAACAGTATTAGATAATCTTCTAATTCTATAGATGTTATCAGCACCATATCTCCTTATTAGAAAATCTGAATCATCAATTGAAAATCTTTTATTATCAAGATCTATATGCGATTCAATTAAAAAACTGTCTAAGACCCTAAATTCAAAATTCATGTTCTTTAGCATCAATACTACCTCTTTTTGTAATCTTTTAGGTACACTTCTCGATCCGCTTTTTTTTGCTCTAAATTTACAATAAATTTTAAAGTATTCACCATACTTTTCAATAGGAAAAATAATGTATTCTTTTCCTTTAGTGATTATAAATTCAACACTTTTATTTTTATAGGTATTAATTATCCAATCACTAAAAACTTTTTGTGGAAGATTTATTTCTATTCCTTTAGTTCCTGCATTTACATACCTAAAAAAATTTTTATTAATATATTCAATAATTAATTTAACATTCTCATCTTTTTCACTTTTGTTTCTGTTTGAAAATACAAACTTTTTATGTTTTAAATCCGGTAATAAGACAAATTGTCCGCTTTGTGCATTTGGCATCTTCGCTTCAATAAAAAAGATATTTCCATCCTTTTCATATTTAATATCACTCACACTTGAATCGCTAAATCCTAAATGTGTAAAATACTTGCCATAAGTTTCATTTAAATATTCCGTACATTCCAGCTCAAATTTCTGCCATCTTTCCATTTATTTCACCTTTCTTAAAATAGTATTTATTATAGCTTTTCCTATTTCTTCTACAACATTAACTGTCATTGCATTACCAGCTTGCATTAATAAGTGCCTATTAGTAACTTTGTTTTTTACTCTATATAAATATTCTTGGCTAAAACCTTGAAATAATAGCGCCTCAAGCCCAGTCAAATAATACATTTTTCTATTTCTTACATAATATATTCCATCTCTGTGAGCTCTTAATGTTGGCATCCTATTAATATATAACCTTAAATCTGGCATTCTTGTATCAACAATTAGATTATCTTGATTTAAAATATCTTCTATTTTATATTTTCCAATATTTATTTTATTATTTAGATATTTATAATAAAACCATCTTTTCTCATCTATATTCATCTCATTATCTTCTGGTTTTAAAAAATCCGCAATATTAACTCTATCTTTAGGTAATGGCCAAATAAAATCATTCATTCTAATATTGAGATTAGAACTAAATCCTACTATAAACACCCTTTGTCTCATGTGAGGAACTCCATAATCAATACTATTAAGAACTTTATAAAAAACTGAATAACCTATATTGGAAAGTAAATTTATAATTTCGTTAAATGTCCTACCTTTATCATGAGTAATAAGTCCTTTTACGTTTTCTAATATAAAAACTCGTGGTTTTGATTTTTCCAAAATATCCATTAAGTAATATATTATCTGGCCTCTCGGATCTTTTGTTCCTTTTTGTTTACCTATTACTGAAAAGCTTTGGCATGGGAAGCCAGCTATCAGTAAATCAAATTTAGGTGCCATTTTGGGATTAAACTTTCTTAAATCCCCATAGTTAATATCTGTTTTATCTGGGAATAAAAGGTCATATGTAGTATTGGCAAGTCTACTAGTGTCGGATGAACCAACACACCTTAGTCCACATTTTTCTAAACCAAGTCTTCCTCCTCCTATTCCAGAACAAAAATCAAAAAATGTTTTTACCATTAAATAATCACCTCTAAATTATATTAACACGTACTTTGTTTTAAATAATTGAACTCATAAAGAATCTGTTAATGGATTAGTTAAAAGTATTTAGACAAACTCATAGTTAATTTGATATATTTCTAATATCCATTTATTTTTTTCAATTTTTCTAATCATAGAAATGCACAAGTGTATTAAATTGTATGGTACTATTTATTATATATTTTATTATTGATCTTATTATAATATCCAAAACATACTTTCGTCTTAGTCAAGTCCAAATTTGTGTGTAATTTCCTTTTGATATTTCGTTTCTTTTTTGTTTTGTTATAGATTTTGAGCCTGAGGTCGTTATCTTAGCCACCGATAGGGTATCCTTGCGATGATGATCTAAAAAATGGTACACTAAATAGTGCGAAGGGTTTTAATTGTTTTGTCATGAGTTTCTCGCCTTCGGTCGATTATTACTAACCATTTTTTTAGCATTATTGCAAGGATGACGGGGGAGCTTAATTAAAGCTAGCTTACGCCACTTCCTTTGTCTATAATATTCTATTTTTATCTCCTATTTGTTGTTTTTCTTCCTGACGTTTTTTTCTTTGTATTCGTAATATTCTCTCATATCTAACAATGTCCTTCCTGTACTCCATTTCTTATCTGGGTCGATTAGGACCGCTCCGATTAGTCTTTCCATTGATTCGTCATTCGGGAATATTCGAATTACTCTTTCTCTTCGTCTAACTTCCTAATCTAATCGTTCTATGATATTTGAGGTTCTTAATCTTTTTCGATATTTTGTCGGTAGATTTAGTGCTTGTATTATGTCTTCAAACCCTTCTTCCAGTATCTCCATGTCTTTTGATGCTTCTTCTGAGTATTTATTAAGGATATCCTTAGTAGCTCTCTTGCCACTTTTGATTCCCTAGCATCATACAGGTCTTTCAGGTTTTCTTTTAAGTCTTCCTTTAGTCTTTTAGGACATACATCTAAGATGTTCCTGCTAAAGTGTGTTTGACATCTCTGCCAAGATACTCATTGAAATTCTTTTTGAATCGGTGCTTTTAATCCTTTGTGAGCATCACTTACTACTAAATCTACTCCTTTCAGTCCTCTTGCTTTTAGACTTTCAAAATACATTTTCCAGCTTATTTCTGCCAGCCTGTCTCCTGTCATGAAGCCTAGTATCTCTCTTAATCCATCTAATCTAACTCCTATGGCTATCATCGCTGCTTTTGAGCGTACCTTTTTATGTTCTCTTGATTTTACATATATTGCATCTACTATTAGGAAGGGGTTTTCGTCTTTCAATGGACGATTTTTAAATTCTTCTACTATGGAGATCTAGGTTTTTACAAAGATTAGAAATAGTAGACTTGGAAAAGCTTGTTCCACATAGTTCTTCTGTAATTTTTTTACTTTTCTTATTGAAACTCCCTGCCCTTTTTATCCAAATCTATGATTTGGCAATAAAAATGTACAGCGTAGGCGAAGCCGAAGACCCGAAGGGTGAACTGAGTGACTGGATGAACATTTCCATCATAGCAATTACAAAGGCTTGTTCGTTTCTTTGGTATCTATCGAATAATTCCGGTGAAAACTCTCCATTTCTCACTCTAGGGACTAGTAGTTCTATCGTTCCAACTCTTGTTTTCATTTGTCTTACTCTAGTGCCGTTTCTATAGCAGTTTCTATCTTCTGTTCTTTTGTATGGTTCTGCTCGAATAGCTTCGGTTGCCTGTGCTTCTAATACTTGGTTTAGTATTTATTCCAGTAATTTTGACATCGCATCATCTTTTCCTAGAAATGAAAAAAGTCCTTTAATTATTTCTGAATCTAGTGTAATATTAAGCCCCTCAATTTCATGTATCTCCTAGTTTTAAGTTTGTGGTGAAACTATTATACCAAAAGATGGTGGGATGGATCATTTTTTATTTATTCAATTTACACCATTATACAGACTTAATCTTCGTCTTTAACTGTATGTTCTAGTATCATTTTTGATTCAAACTAAAATATACTTAGCAATTCCCACAATTAAAATATTATTACAGAATAAAGTAGCTAAAGATAATGAAATAACCCTAATATTCTTCATTATCTCATAAACACTACTTTTCCTCAATATTCTATTATGATAGTTTTAATTTGATATCCTATTATCTGGTTCGATTTTTAAACATATAGCTTTCATTATATTTTTAACTTAATCCTCAATAAAAAAGCAGCTAAAACCTCTCTTGCTGCTTTCCATCGAAATTATTTATTAACTATCACTCTCCAATCATATCCTGCTCAATCCTATCCTTCAAATCCAAAATCTTACTATGTATCGAAGATATCACCTCAACAAACTTCTGGTCATCTTGTCCTGTCGGGTCTTCAAGTCCCCAGTCCTCGGTGAATTCTAAGTCCATGGCTGGACAAACTACATTGCATCCCATGGTAATTACGATATCCACTTTTGGAAGTTCGTCTAACAGTTTACTTCTTTGAGTTTCTTCCATATCTATTTCATAAATCTCTTTCATTAAACGAACTGCATCTTGATTGATTTCAGGTTTTGTTTCTGTTCCTGCGGAGTAGCTTTCGAATACATCGGATGCTAAGTGTTTACCGAGGGCTTCTGCTATTTGACTTCTGCAGGAATTGTGTACGCATATGAATGCTACCTTTTTTCTAGT
>JAEZWM010000015.1 GCA_023443025.1 Bacillota bacterium | reverse complement strand
TTCATATATGTTTTTATCCGTTTCTTCAATCCATCCTTTTATCAGTATGGTTTCTCCTTTTGCATCTAGTGAAATAGCAACTTTATCTCCATATTCAGAAATTAGTTTATTAAGAAAGTCCTCATTTATAATTGCCGCAGTACTAACTATTATTCTATCTATTCCAATGTCTATTAGCTGAGCCGCTCTTTCTATAGAACGAATTCCTCCACCCACTTGAATCGGGATTTGAACGCTAGACCTAATTTCTTCTATTACCTTTTTATTGGTGTCCAGTCCTTTTATCGCTGAATCCAAATCTATGATATGAAGATATCTTGCACCTCCATCCTCGAGAGATTTAGCCATTTTTATAGGATTTTCCTCATAGATTGAGATGTCTTTATATACGCCTTTAGTGAGCCGCACACATTTTTGATCTATTAAATCTATTGCTGGTAATATAATCATTTATGCACCTATCTTTCCTTTAGTCGAAGGTATTTTCCCACTCGAATCTACAACTTTTGAAGCTGCACAAAGCGCTCTTCCCAGTGCTTTAAATATGGATTCTACAATATGATGTTCATTTTCTCCATAGAGGTTATTGACATGTAGGGTTATACCCGCATTTATTGCAAATGCATATAAGAATTCTTTTAACATTTCAGTTTCAAAATCCCCTAATTTCTCTCTTTTAAGCTCCGCATTATATACTAGGTATCCTCTTCCGCTAATATCAAGGTCCACAGTCGTTAGCGCCTCATCCATTGGACATCTAAAAGTTCCATACCTTGCAATCCCTGCACAGTCACCAATGGATTTTTTAAAAAGAGTTCCCATTACAATCCCCAAATCTTCTATCAAGTGATGTGTATCGACTTCAAGGTCTCCTGTAGCTTCAATATAGATATCCATTCCTGAATGTCTGCATAGCAATACTATCATGTGGTCAAAAAAACCTATCCCGGTCTTTCCAACAAAGTCGCCATTACCATCTATATTAAGTTTCATATCTATATTTGTTTCTGTAGTTATTCTACATAATTCAGCATTACGCAATTTTTCATCTCCTCTCAAAAACCACGTTCATTTTTGATTATAAATTCTTCAGTCCTTGTATTATAAGATTATTTTCTTCAGGTTTACCAACGGTTATTCTATAATATCCATTCATTCCACTTTCTTCAGAAAATATTTTTACTTTTATATCATTAGCTTTTAAATAGGTATTAATTTTATTAATCTTTTCATCTTCAATTTTAACTAACAAAAAGTTTGCCCCTGTTGGAAAAACTTTTACATTGTTAATATCTCTAAAAGCTTCATAAACTCTTTCTTTTTCACTTTTTAATAGCGCTATTTTGTCTGCCAGAAGTTCCCTGTTTTTAACAGTATAAGCCGCTAAGTCCTGACTTAATTGGTTAAGATTATAAGGTGGTTTAATTAAATTTATCGCATCTATTATTTCTTCATTCGCTATCCCATATCCCACTCTTAAAGATGCAAGCCCAAAAGCTTTTGAGAGTGTTCTTAACCTTATAACTCTTTCGTTTAATTCAAGGGATGAATAATCCTCCTCAGAGAACTCGATATATGCCATATCCAAGATGACCAAGCACGAAGTCTCATCGATTATTTTTTGTACATCGTTAATTGGAACATTATATCCGGTCGGATTATTTGGTATACATAAAAATAGCATTTTTGCTTTTAAAAAGTTTGCTTTATCTATAATTTCATCAACATCAATTTCGTGTTCTACGTCGGGTACCCTTATACATCTTGCACCTTTTGCCTTTGCAGAAATCGAATACATTTCAAAGCTCGGGCTATGTGTTATCACTACATCACCGGGATTTATAAAAGTCGATAAAATTAAATCAATGACCTCGTCTGCTCCGTTTCCTACAATTATGTTCTCAGGATTAACTCCTGTGTATAATGCAAGTTCTGTCCTCAATTTATTTGCGTTAGGATCCGGATACCTATTTAAATTCAGCTTTTCAATCACCTCAATATAACCACTTCTAAATTCAGGATCATCCATCAAATTAAAAGGGCTTTCATTTGATGCAAGTATGGTTTTTTCAGCGGGTACTACTGCTTTGTATGCTTTGAAGTCCAGAAGGTTCTTATTTAAGTATTTGTCTATCATAACTTTCCTCACATTTTTTTATTTTGTTCTGAGCTCTATCGATTTAGCATGTGCTGTTAACCTTTCATTGTTTGCAAACTGCATAATATCCTCTGCTTCTTTTAAAAGTGCCTCTTTCGTATAAGAGATTATACTAGACCTTTTAATATAGTCGTACACCCCTAGAGGCGACGAGAACTTAGCCGTTCCACCGGTAGGAAGAGTATGATTTGGTCCTGCAAAGTAATCTCCTACCGGTTCGGGAGTATAAGATCCTAAGAAGATTGCACCTGCATTGGTTATTTTTTCAAGATAGGATTCAGGTTCTTCCCATAATACCTCTAAATGCTCAGGTGCTATGATATTCATTAGCTCAATAGACTCATCTTTAGATTCAGTTACATATATTATACCGTAGTTTTCAAGTGATTTATCCACAATCTCATTTCTTGATAGTTGATTCTTAAGTGTATCGACTTCTTCTGCCACCCTTTTTGCAAAATCCTCGTCTTCTGTTACTAGAACAGGCGCTGCTTTTGCATCATGCTCTGCTTGTGAAAGTAAATCTGCTGCTATAAATGAAGGATTCGAGCCACTATCCGCTAGTATTCCTATCTCACTCGGTCCTGCTATCATGTCTATACCAACAGTTCCAAATACTTGTTTTTTAGCAGTTGCTACAAAAATATTTCCCGGTCCGACTATTTTATTTACAGCTTCTATACTTTCAGTTCCATAAGAGAGTGCTGCTATTGCCTGCGCTCCACCAACTTTGTAAATTTCAGTAACGCCACATACATAAGCTGCCGAAAGTATGTATGGATCTATCTTGCCTTCTTGGTTTGGAGGACTTACCATTGCTATCGAACCTACTCCGGCAACCACTGCCGGTACAGCTGTCATTAGTACGGTAGAAGGATATCCTGCTGTTCCTCCCGGTACATAAATTCCAACTCTATCGATAGGGGTTATCTTTTGTCCAAGTCTAACTCCATCTCTGAAATCGTCAATCCACGTTTTTTCTAATTGTCTTTCGTGAAATTCAAATATGTTGTCGTAAGCTCTTTTAAGAACATTTATGAATTCCTCTCCGGCAATCTTAACTGCTTCATTTATTTCTTTCTCTGATACTCTAAAATCTTCAATATCTACCCTGTCAAATCCCTTAGTATAATATCTTAATGAATCATCGCCATTATCCCTTACCGATTTTAAAACTTCTGCCACAGCCGATTCTATCTCCGGGTCCGGGTTGTCAGTTCTATCTAGAAACTCCTTTACAATAGTTTTTTTACATGTGTCACTACTAACTTTAATTATCTTCATAATTATTCCTCCATTATTTTTTATTAAAAAGATCTATAAATTCTTCTATATCATCTTGTTTTGTTTTAAATGCCACTCTATTACAAATAATTTTGGATGAGATATCCATAAAAGACTCCATCTCTTCCAGTCCATTCTCCTTGAGGGTTTTTCCACTTTCCACTATATCAACTATGATATCGGAAAGGCCGACAATTGGTCCTAGCTCCACTGATCCATTAAGCTTTATTACATTGGCACTGACACCTTGGCTTTTAAGGTAATCTGAAGTAATTTTTGGATATTTACTTGCAACAGTAAATGCATTTCCTGCAGGCATCTTTTTGTTTTTCAGTTTCGCAAATGACATTCTGCACTTTCCAATTTCAGTTGTTTTGAGTACATATCCATCAAAGCTCGATTCATCAAGTATGTCCGAACCTACTATTCCGATATCTGCCGCTCCGCTTTCAACATATGTGGGGACATCCGGTGATTTGACCAGAACAAGCCTAAATCTATTTTTGCTATCATTAATCAATAGTTTTCGAGTACCTTTTTCATATTCAGGAAAACTTAGACCTCCACCTTCAAGTATCTTAACTACTTCGTTTGTAATTCTACCCTTTGCAACTGCGACTGTTACCATCTCTTCTTGTGCATCATCGTTGTAATCCAGCATTAAACTCAAATTCATTCCAAAACCTGCTGCAGGCCTACTCTCTCCGTATTCTTCCGATAATTTATCATACCTGCCACCGGAAACGATGGGAACATGCATCCCTCCTGCATATAGTTCAAAAATCGTATCAGTATAATAATTAAATCTTTTTGTCAGGGTAAAATCCAGCTTAATTTTTATTCTAGGGTCGAATTCTCTTATCGTCTTACTTAAGGCTTCAAGCCTAGATAATGCAGAATACATCTCAGAATTTCTTACAAGTTCTTTTGCCCTTGGGAAGACCGAGTCAACTTCTCCTACCAGTGAAGTAAGCTTAACCAATGCATCTATGTCCCGTGAATTAACTCCCTTTGATTCCAGAAAAGGTATAAGTACGCTAAGATCCCGGTCTTCAAGGTGCTCCATTATTATGTCTTCGTCGTATAAGTTTAAGTTTAATGTCTTTAAAAATGCTCCCAGGTATGCTGCACTACCAAGTCCAATTTGTATATTGTTTATTTCTATCTTTCTTATTATATTTACTGCGAGTTTGATTATCTCCGCTTCGCATTCTATACCGGGCACACCAAAATATTCAACTCCGCCCTGGATAAAATCTCTTCCTGTTTTTTTGATTCCTTTAAACTCCCTAAAAATTGTGGAGATATAAAATAGTTTTACAGGCGCTTCCGAAATTGGGTAGTTTCTTGAAACATATCTTGTGATTCCAATTGTTGCATCTGGTCTAAGCACGAGCACTCTTCCGTCATTATCTATGGTTTTAACCATTTTTAGTCTATCGACACCTCTATGATTTTTGTAGAGGTCATAGTCTTCAAAGTTTGGCATAATAATCTCTTCGTAACCTAACTTTTCCGACTCTTCTATTAAAACTCCTGTAAACTCCCGCATTCTTTTAACTCTATTACCACTAATGGTATTTGAACCGGCTACTTCATAATTCATCATAATCCTCCTTTGGCCAATAAAAAAACCACCCCGAGGGATGGTTACACAAGAATAGCAAATAGCTCACGCAAACAATGCCATCTGATAACATCCCCGAATGATCACATGGTTATGATGATGGCTATGTAGATTGTTAGTTGTCTGCATTAAACAAATCTTCATCTCGCTACTCCTCTAAAGTATTTTATTGAATTATACATCATCTAATTAATTAAAGCAAGTGTTTTGATAAAGTTTTTATAATTTAACTAATAATTTACAATAGCTTTACCTACTTCCACTCACCTGTAGTCACAAATCTGTTTGCTCTTTCTTCAGAATCTTTTATTATCTTTTCCTCAAATCCCATTATGGATAATAGTTTGATAGCGTTACGAGTTTTAGTTGGTCCATCTTGAATTTTATAATCGAATGTCATATGGTCTCCAACGACATTTTCTCTAAAGTGGAATTGTCTATAATCATCTGAAAGCAGTCTACATAGTTCGATATCATGAGTTGCTGCCAGACAAATTAAATTATAACCTGAGATTTCTTTTAAAATGGTGCTTGCAGCTGCAACTCTTTCAACTGTGTTAGTTCCTCTAAGAAGCTCATCCAATATGCAAAATACTCTTTCTCCATGTGCCGGATAGTCGATTATTCTCTTTATAGCTTTTATTTCCGCTACATAGTAGCTGTCCCCTTCTTCTATACTATCTGAAACAGCCATGGAAGATAAAAGTTTAAATGAGGTTGCAGTATAGGACTTACATAATGCAAAAGTAAAACTCTGTGCTAAAACTATATTGATTCCTATCGCTTTTAAATACGTCGACTTACCTGATGCATTAGAACCGGTTATTAAGATTGATTCTTCAGTTTCTATAGAATTTGGAACACAGTTTTTGACTCCGGGATGTGTGAAGTCTTCACATTTAATAAATGGTTTCTCGCCTTTATCAAAGTTTATTTTAGGATTACTGACCTCTTTAAGTGACTTTTTATAGGATCCTATTGCTATCGCTGAATCTATCTTTCCAATAAATGAATGTAGAACAAATAGCTCATCCTTGTTGTCACAAAGAGTTTTAATGACTAGTTCCAGTTTTATTAAATCGAAAAGAAATATATTGTCCAAAACTACAAACGGATCTTGGCCCTTCATAATTGAGAATCCACCAAAAAACCTCAAGAAGTTTAGTTTACTTCTTGCTTTTAAAACGGATTCATCAATGCTGTATCCCGATTTATCTAGGATATTGATAATTTTATTTGATGTTTTGTATAAATCAAGCGTGTAGTTCACACTTGCATACTTAACCTTATGTCTTCTGACCATAACCTCGTGCATTACGACATTAAACGCAACTAGATAAAATGCATAAAAAATAAGTGCTTTATTGCCGAGTATACTAAGTATGATTAAAATAACACTCGTTATAGAAGTGGCTATAAAAAGAAGTAATTGTAACGGGTTTGCTTTTAATTCATTAAAAATATTAAAGATATCAGCTATTTTACTTTTTCCAAGTTTATATGATTGATGCCTGATTTTGTCCCTTATTTCTGAATTTTCTTCAAAATAACTTATGCATTCAGCTCGCTGAGTAAATTCTTTGTAATCTTTGCACGGTCTTCTCAGTAGATAATATAAATACTGTTCCCCTGAGGTTGTTAAGCAGTGATTTGAGCTTTCATAAACTCTATCCAAATCAAGGTCATCCCATGTGATATCATCTATGTAAAAATCATTATGCCTCATTCTCATGTAATCATAGTGATACTTTGCATTTATATCTACATCCGGTTTATATGTATAGTCATTTGGATTTCCATATTTACTTTTTAAATACTCTTTCGTTTTCCCAAACATTTAACTCCTCCTTCGTCTATATTCTATAGTATAATCTATATAAACCGGAAACTTTATTAATAATTAATAATTAAAATTTTATAATTATGTGCTTATAGGCTTTTATTCTTAATATTTGTTTATGGGGGTATATATAACTTAAGATATTATGAAGTTTATTAGGCATTGCAGAGGAGGGTAGTAATGAGTTATGTACAGATGATTGATTCTTCTAAATTCTATAAAATGGGAGAAAATGTAATAGTAGCAAATGATAAAATTAATTTTGAAATAGAAAAAGGCGAGCTAGTAGTCATAGTGGGACCTTCCGGTGCCGGTAAATCGACTGTTTTAAATATCCTTGGGGGCATGGATAAGAACGATGAAGGCTCTGTTATCATCGACGGAAAGGATATATCAAAGCTCAACGACCATGATTTGACTACCTATAGAAGATACGATGTGGGTTTTGTGTTTCAGTTTTACAATCTCGTACCAAATCTTACTGCAAAAGAAAATGTAGAGCTTGCATCTCAGATCGTGCCGGAAGCTAAGGATGTGGACATGGTAATGGAAGATGTAGGTTTAAGTCATCGTAAAGATAACTTTCCGGCTCAGCTTTCAGGTGGTGAACAACAAAGAGTTGCAATAGCAAGGGCTCTGGCTAAAAACCCTAAGTTACTATTATGTGATGAGCCTACAGGTGCACTTGATTATACAACGGGTAAATCCATTTTGAAACTACTTCAAAATACATGTAACGAAACAGGTACAACTGTGATAATAATTACTCACAATCAAGCTATCACTCCTATTGCTGATCGAATAATTGAGATTAATGACTCCAAAGTAAGAAATATAATAATGAATGAAAATCCTATATCAATTGACGAAATAGAGTGGTGATTATGAAAAAATCAGCCCTTAACAAAGACATTACAAGAGAATTTACCAAATCGAGATCCAGAGTATTATCAATAATTGCTATGGTTGCTCTTGGAGCGCTTGCGATTATTGGATTGACAGTTACAGGGCCGACCATGAGAGAAGCAGTTGAACGTAGACTTGAAGATTACAATATGCCCGATATAATTGTTAGATCCACATACGGACTTGACTATGAAGACAGAGCCGCAATTGATCGTACCAATGGCATGAAAACTATAGAATACGGTTATGAGCTTGACCTTGTGGTTGATGGAAGTGACGATTTAATAAGACTCGAATCCATGAGCGGAACACTCCCAAAGTATAAAGTTAACGAAGGTAGACTTCCTGAAAAGTTGGGAGAAATTGCGATTGATGCTGATTTAAAAAAAGAGTATAAAATCGGAGATAGTGTAAGATTTTTGAAGGGAAATACCGAACCACTAGAAGATGAACTGCATAGTAAGACTTTTAAGATAGTTGGAATCGTCGAATCCCCGGAATACTTTACGGAAATCATGAAAGGTAGATCCTTTTACGGTAAGGGACAGCTTGACGGTTTCGGAGTTGCCCTAGAAGATGAATTTAATCTTGAAGAGCATTCAGTTGCAAGGATACTTTTAAATGACACAGAAGGTCTTGAAAGATATAATAGTGACTATTCCGGTATTACACAAGCTTTTAAATCCAAATTAAATGCCAGCCTTGACGATAGACCTGAAAAAAGACTCGCTAAAATAAAGTACGATGCAGGAACCGAAATTGCGGATGCCGAAAAAGAAATCTCTGATGCAAGAATTGAAATAAGCGATGCAGAAAAAGAGCTTAAAGAAGCTCGCGAAGAACTCGACGACGCTCTAATAAAATACCGAGACGGTAAAGAGGAATTTGAAAGGGAAACCAAAAAAGCACGGAAAGATCTGGCAGATGCAAAAATAAAACTAGACGATGCTAAAAGAGAAATAGAGTCGGGAAAAAAAGAGTACGAAGATGGACTAAAAAAATTTAACGATGAGATAGCAAAGGCCGAAGCAGAACTGCTTGATGCTGAAAATAAGCTAGCCGATGCAAAAACTGAACTCGACGATGGTTATAAAGAATATATTAATGGACTGGAAAAATTTAATACTGAGATTAAAGATGCAGAATTAAAGCTGGCTGATGCTAAAGTAAAACTAGACAATGCTAGATCCGAGCTTGATAGCGGATGGAAAGATTATAATGAAGGTCTTGAAAGATATGATAGAGAAATTGCAAATGCAGAAAATGAAATTCAAAACGCAGAAATAGAGCTAGAAAATGCTAGAAAGAGCATTGAAGAAGGCAAGCTGAGAATTGCTTCGGAAGAAGAAAATTTAAGACGCGGTTGGCAGCAATATAATTCTGGTTTAGCAGAACTCGAAGCACAAAGACCGGCTTTAGAACAAGCTAAAGCTCAACTTGACGGAGCTCAAGCTCAAATTGATGCCGGCTATGCCCAGTTAAGCGAACAGGAAAACAGTCTTAATGCACAAAAGAATCAATTGCTTGGCCAAAAAGCCCAATTAGAATCAGGAATAGCTCAACAAGATGAGATAATCAATGATCCGGAGTCAAGTGATGATGAAAAAGCTTATGCAGAGATTATAAAAGCTGAACTCCAAACAAAGCTTGCTAAAGTTGAAGGTGGATTAGCACAAGTCGAGGGAGGACTTGCTCAACTAGCTAACGAAAGAGCAAACCTGGATATAAAACAACAAGCATTAAATGAAGAGTACGAAAAGTTCAATGTAGG
>JAEZWM010000052.1 GCA_023443025.1 Bacillota bacterium | reverse complement strand
GTGATTCGTCATGTGAAGCTATAACTTTAGTAAGCATATCAGTCGGCATGGTAGAATAAATTTGCAATACTTTTTTAGTGTGGACCATAAATTTACAGTGAGAATGAAGTGTTTTTAGAACTACTTCAAAATCATCAGATACAAATGCATTTAAGTGCGGTAGATTAGGTGATGCTTTTAAATAATCCTTAGATACCGGGTGAGCTGACTCCATATATGAGGAAGAGAATAATTTGAATATAAAATCCTCTAACTCCTTTTTGGAATTAAAAACTTCAGGAAAAAAGATTTCGGTACTTCTAAATGCCAACTTCAATTCATCAAGTTTATAATTATCCCAGAATTGATTAGCAAAATATTCTGCACTTGTAGTATTAATTTTGTTTGACATTTTTCTAACTGGAAGATTAACGCCGTGTAACCATTTCGAAATATAGCTAGCATCGTAGTTCAACGCACTAGAATATTCCTTTATGAAAACACCACTGGTGTCAATCATCACTTTTAATAACTCATTATATTTCATGAATAATTCCCCCCCGTTCGATACCATGAAGTAAAGTGATATAAGTATCTTCTTTACCTTTAAAGATACCATATTATTATAATTTATGCAATAAAAATTTAGATTTTTTGATTAATAAGATTCATGAAACAAACAAAATATAACAATTGATATAGAATTGTTTATTTTTTACCTTATTTCAAATGTCCTTTAGATCTCAATTATTGAATAGTTCTTTAAAAAATATAAAAATAAAATTTCAAAAATAAATAAAAGCAAATTAAATTAATTTATTTCAAGTAATTCAAGTGTTTATATATTTATGCACAACGATTAATTAATATTGTTAAACCTGCATAAATTAACGATGTTATGTTATAAGTAAGTGGAGTTATTATCCAATCGCAAAAATATGAGTGTAAAATGAGCTATATGAGTTTAATTATGCATTTTGGGGGTAAATGAATGTTAGGAGGTGTAGCTATGTCGGATGAAAGACTAGATAGAATTGTAAAGGAGACCACTGAATATATAAAGGAAAAAGGATTTAAAAACAAAGAACTAACTGCGTTTCTAAATGATTTACGTCTAGATGTACTAAATGTACTATTTAAAAACGATTTAGGTCTAAAAGTTTTAAAAAGAAGAGGTGGGGTTGAAGAGTTTGATGTTGGAAAATTGAAAAGAAATATAGCATCAGCTTCTGATGACGTCAAACAGTCACTAAACGAAGGAGACCTCAGCAATATTGCAAATGAGATACTTAAAAGAATCAATAAGACCAATCAAAAGGTGATTTCCTCCAGAGAGATTATAGCTGTTACAGAAAAGGTTTTATATGATCTGGGCTATGATGGAGTGCTAGTAGGCTACAAAAATTTTACCAAATAAAAAGATAAGGATAACGAAGGAGGTTTTAATGAAGGTAAGTTTGATTGAACCACTTGGTGTGAGCGAAGCAATCATTCTTGAATATGGACAAAAGATTTCTGATTTGGGGCATGAATTCGAGTATTATGACTCTAAAACACAAGTGGTTGATGAACTGGTCACAAGAGCTGATGATGCCGATATCCTGATGATTGCTAATAATCCGTTACCTGCTGAAGTTATAGTTAAATTAAAAAATTTAAAACTGTTAAATGTAGCTTTTACGGGTATAGATCATGTCGATACCGATGCGCTGTCTACTATAGGTGCATCTATCTGTAACGCATCAGGCTATTCTGATCCTGCTGTTGCGGAACTTGTAATCGGTTTAGTTTTGGATCTTTATAGATCAATAAGTCGTGGAGATAAGCTTACACGAGTGTCAGGAGTAGGAACCGCCGGAAAAGAAATAAAAGGGAAGACTGTAGGGATAATAGGAACCGGGAATATTGGTTTAGAAACTTCGAAACTATTTCATGCATTTGGGGCTAAGTTAATCGGATATAGCAGAACAGAAAAAAATGAATTTATTGAACTAGGTGGAGTATATAAAACACTTGATGAAGTCCTAAGTGAATCAGATATTGTATCAATCCACGTACCTTCCAATGATCAGACTGAAAACATGATTGGTCACGAAGAGCTATCGAAGATGAAAAAGAGTGCAATCTTTATAAATTGTGCAAGAGGAAGAGTTGTTGACAATGATGCACTAGCAAAAGTATTAAACGATCAATTAATAGCCGGAGCAGGCATTGATGTTTTTGATATGGAACCACCGGTTCCAAGTGACTATCCACTGCTAAGTGCAAAGAACGCGATACTTACACCTCATGTTGCATACCTTACCGAAGAGGCAATGATAAGAAGAGCTGAGATTGCATTTGATAATACTATTTCTTTTTTACAAGGCAATCCTAAAAATATTATAGATATAAAGAAATAGTTAACAAATATAAAATAAGGAGTCCATCAGGATTCCTTTTTCTCTGTGTGGTTATATTTCTTTCTCTATCATAAATAAAGGTGGTTTTTGACAGAAGAGTGAGTTAAGATACGAGAATTTACATATCCGATCTCAAGTTTTTATATATGATTGTAAAATCGCTTATATTAAAATAGATTTAAATCAGGTTATGATTAGTATATCTATCCCCAGGCGTAACCAATAACTATAATCCATAAAATCAAGAGAACTTTTACTAAATACTTACCTCGTATTTTTTATAATTTATTAAAGGCAAACCCGGAAGTCTTACACTTGTACCATTGTAAAAATTGCTTGCTAAAACTTTTGATATATGCGACAATATTGTAGTAAAGTGTTTATATTGAGGAGGTTACACATGATAATAGGAATACCAAAAGAAGTTAGAGATCAAGAATATAGAGTAAGTGCATCACCAAATAGTGTTGAGGAATTCATTAAGGCCGGACATACTGTAATAGTTGAGAAAGATGCCGGAATTGGGATAGGCAGAGATGATGATGCTTACAGAAGAGCAGGTGCAGAGGTTGTTGACTCAGCAGAAGAGGTATGGACAAGAAGTGGGTTTATCTACAAAGTAAAGGATCCTATTGAGTCCGAGTTTAAGTATTTAAACAAGGACCTGGTAGTTTTTGCCTACCTTCACTTGGCTGCAAATAAGCCTCTTGTGGATGCTTTTATAAATAGTGGTGCGACTGGTATAGGATTTGAAACAATAGAAGTAAATGGAAAACTTCCTCTACTTAAACCGATGAGTGAGATAGGTGGTTGTATGGCAATTCAAGAAGGTGCTTTCCTACTGACTAAAGCAGGTGGAGGAAAGGGTAAATTACTACAAGGATTACCCGGGGTAGAACCTTCGCATGTAGTTATAGTTGGAGGGGGAGTTGCCGGAACCGGAGCTATTAGAACCGCTGTTGGAATTGGTGCAAGGGTTACAGTTCTTGATATTGATATTGAAAGACTTGCTCAGCTTGCAGACATTTATGGGTCAAGACTGGAAACTGTTTATTCTAATGAATATAATGTAAGAAAAGCTGTTAAATCAGCGGATCTTTTAGTAGGTGCTGTTCTTGTACCCGGTGGAAGAACTCCAAAAGTCGTAACTGAGGACATGGTAAAGTCTATGGAAGCCGGATCAGTTATAATTGATATCGCTATTGACCAAGGTGGATGTGTTGAGACCATTGATAAACCAACTACTCATACTAAACCAACTTATTTAAAACATGGTGTAATCCATTATGCTGTTTCAAATATACCCGGTACGATATCCAGGTCAGCGACATATGCATTATCAAATGTTACAACCAGATTCGCTCTTGAGATAGCAAATAAGGGATGGAAAAAGGCTGCTGAGGAGAATCCTTCGATAGCTAAGGGCATTAACCTTGCTGAAGGAAAATATGTACATCCTGCAGTTGCAGAGGCCTTTGGTGAAGATGTTACACAAGTTTATAGATTTTTCTAAATAAAAAGAATTCGCTAAATTAGCGAATTCTTTTTTTACCCTAACAAAATATCCAAAATCAGCATCACGACAAATCCTACCATGACTCCGTAGGTGGCTTCTCTTTCATAACCACCGGAATGTGTCTCCGGAATAATCTCATCAGAGATTACAAATAGCATAGCACCCGCGGCAAAGGCAAGAATGAATCCCATAAGTGGCTGAAAGGCTTGGATTAACAATAGCCCGAGCACTGCACCGATAGGTTCGATTAGACCTGTAAGGGCTGCAACTCCAAGAGAGAACTTACTTGAATAATTCTCGCGCCTTAGAGCAAGAGCAACCGCTAGACCCTCAGGAAGATTTTGAATACCAATACCAAGTGCGATTGTAACCCCATTGCTAATATCTCCTGATCCAAAACCTACCCCTGTAGCAAGACCTTCCGGAAAGTTATGTAGTGCAATAGCAATAATGAATAGCCATATCTTTCTTAATGATCCGGAGTCTCCGCCTTCCCTTTTCTTATCGATTAAATGGACATGTGGTGAATGCTTATCCATCATATCTAAGAAGATTCCACCAACCAAGATACCTGCTGATGTGATCATGACTGCAGTAAAGTTATCTCCTCCAAATTCAATACTAGGAAGGATAAGCGAAAATGAAGTAGCAGCAAGCATGACACCGGCAGCGAAACCAAGAAGAATATCAAGCAGTTTACGTGAAATACTCTGTGTAAACAAGATAGGTAATGCTCCAATTCCGGTCGCAATCCCGGCAAAACCGATAGATAAAAACATTATTAAAGTATCGTTCATATAATCACCCTTCCTTATTATACTTCATTTATAAACAAAAATAAAATATTCATAATATACTGCAAAATTGAATCCAATGATATATAATGTCTTATAATAGTTTGAAAAAATGGAGGTTAAAAATGATAAAAATAATAACTGATGACGGTGCTGATGTACCTGTTGCATTTATAGAAAAATATGATTTAGATATCCTTAACATCTCGCTAAACGATGGAGATAATGAGTATATAAATGGAGTGAACATTACAAAGGAAGATGTTTATAAAGGTATGAGAGATGGAAAAGTATATAAGACTGCCCAGGTTACTCTTCCTGATTTAATAGATTCCTTTACTAAATACGCAAAAGAAGGTAAAGAAACTATTTATTTACCACTATCTTCCGGAATCTCAGGTACTTATAGCACTGCAATCATTGCAAGGGACCAGGTTTTAGACGAATATCCGGATGCAAAAATTGCAGTTATAGACTCCTTATGCGCTGCTTTTGGTCAGGGAATGTTCGTAATTAAAGCTGCAAAGCTTGCACATTCCGGTATGGAGTACGATAAATTAGTTGAAACTCTAGAAGATTTGAGATACAAACAGGAACATGTATACTCTGTTGATACACTTGAATACCTATATAGAGGTGGAAGGATATCAGCAGCCTCAAAAATTGTGGGTGGTTTATTAAATATAAAACCTATTCTGGGTTTGGAAAAAGAAAATGGCACATTGCTATCTATAGATAAAGCAAGAGGGTCAAAAGCTTTTTTTAGTAAGATTTTAGAAAATATGAACAAATTATCAAAAGATGAAAAATTCAATCCAAATCAATCCATAGGTATAGCTCATGGCGACTGGGAAGATGAAGCGTTAAAATTAAAGGATTATCTGATAAAGGAAACAGGAATCGCAGAAGAAAATGTAATTATTACTTTTGTTGGACCTGTTATCGGAGCACACACCGGTCCGGAAATACTTTGTGTATTCTTCAGTTCTGATCCGAGCGGTGAAGTCGACTATTTTCAAAAGTAGGTAGTAAAACATAAGCCTCTTTGTAATCTATGAGTGATTATATTTAGAGGAGGATGAAATGATTAAAGGAATCGACGTAAGTATTTGGAATGGAAATATTAACTGGAATTTAGTAAAAACTGACGGAATTGAATTTGCAATGATTAGATCCAGCTATGGTGATGGAAGTTCTGAGTTTATTAATAATGGAGTAGATGAAAAGTTTGATTATAACTATGAAGAAGCCGGCAAAGTAGGAATTAATAGGGGTGTTTATCATTACTGTTATGCTACGAGCATAAAAGAAGCCGAGGAAGAAGCGTATTTTTTCTTATCAAGAATAAAAGGCAAAGTTTTTGAGTACCCTGTAATTCTTGATATTGAGGACGATAAAGTCCAAGGGCATCTTGGTAAAAAGTTATTGACTGAAATATCGAAAAGATTTTTAGAAATAATTGAGTGCAATGGCTATTATGTGGGTATCTATAGTTCTAGATATTGGTTTGACAATTTTCTCGAAATGAAAAAACTTTCAATGTACGATACTTGGCTTGCGGAGTGGACATCAAATCCCGGATATGCCGGAAACTACGGAATTTGGCAGTATACATCCGTCGGAAGTGTCAGTGGTATAGATGGATATGTTGACATGAATATATCATATGAAGATTACCCTGAAATTATGAAGTCCGCTGGATTAAATGGATTTAAAAAAGGAAGCCTCATTGAAAAAACTCAAGAGTATGATCTTGTATGTTACTCTGATCATGCAGATAGGATGTCAGCTGAAATCCTCGCAAATGCACTAAATCTTCCTTTATTTTACAATAAGCATGGATTATCCGGTTTAGGTGAATTTACAAGAATCATACATGTTGGGATATATAAAGGGAATGAAAATCGTATCAAGAAAGTATTATCGGGGAAAAATAGATTTGAAACCAATGGCCTTGTTTTAAAGGAGATTTATAAATAGGGGGAAAATTATGAATATTAATTTTAAAGATTTAATTGTTAGAATCATTTTTTCAATGCTCGCGATTTTCATAGTCTCATTTCTTACACCGGGTATAAGATTTAGAGGATCTTTTGTGACTCTATTAATCGTTGGGTTGGTAGTAGGCTTTTTACATGCACTCATAACTGATTTAATGAACATAAGTGATAGTGCATCAAAAAGAGGAACCACTGCGTTTTTAGTATCTGCTGTTGTGCTTTATATAACAGGTAAATTAATAAGTGGATTTCATGTTAGCATATTTGGGGCATTGATTGGATCCTTGGTTTTAGGACTGGTCCAAGGTATACTACCACAGAGTAGACTTAGAGGATAATAAAAAGCTCGCTTTTATCAGCGAGCTTTTTGTTATGATTCTTTGGATTTAATTTTCTCAAAAAATATATTATCTGCATTCACAAATTCAAACAATTCCAGATTATCTTTGACAAATGATAGTCCGACATGAACTTTCATATAAAGATTCTCAAGAGATATATCATATGCAGGGAAAACAACTGCAGAGTCTTTGATTTTTTCTATGGATTCGTATCTTTCAACTCCTGATGTCAATTCTCCAATAAAGATTGGGATATCAAATTCTTCAGCCTTTTCTATAAGTGCATTTATCGATTGATCGATATATACATCTTGCGAGTTTACGGTTCCGGAATGATATACTCCACAGACTATAGCATCAAGCTCAGGGTCTATTTTATAATAATCATACCTAAGTCCTACATAAGGATGAATCAGCATTACTCTTTTGTTGAGTATGATTTTATTTTTATACTCAAAATTGCTAATAGAGATATCCTCAAGGCTTGGGTTAAGCTTGGATGAATTCAAATAAAATTCGCTATCGGCTATAACACCAAAGTTTATATTCTTAAAACTTTCATATGCATCAATAACCTGGTTCATTTGTTTAACTCTTGAGCCCAGATGAACCTGCATAACGTCAGAGTGATTTCTATAAACCACATAAACTCCCTTCGAGCCTACCTTTTCAATAAAATCAAGTGCTGCTAAAAAGTTTGAAATTCCGTTGGACATGGGATTAGAAAGTGGGTGATTGCTTGATACCATTACAATCGGAATTCCTATATGTGCAAAAACCATACTTAGTAAATTTGCTGTAAAAGCAAGTGTGTCAGTGCCATGTATAAGTACTACACCATCGTATTTTGAATAGTCAACCGTATACAAAAAATCAACCAAGTTATTTAAGTTTTCAATTGTCATATTTTCAGATAGGGTATACATAGGTCTTTGAACGGTCAGATTGTGATTGTATTTTTTTATCCTCGTATCTACAATCTCATAATCATAGACCTTTTTTTCATTGGTTGCATTAAGTGACCTAATTGAACCTTGTGCACCTGTGGCAAATGTACCACCGGTTTCAATTACTAAAATTTCCTTCATGTCTACTCCTTTAAAAAATATTAACTGAAATCCAGTTTTTGTCTTTCAATACTAACAGCTAGTACAAGTCCAATTCCAATTAAGTTAATAAGCTGGAAAGTTCCCCCATGACTCATAAATGGAAGAGGTATACCTGTTACCGGCATAATTCCAATGGTCATACCTATATTTTCAAAAATATGAGCCAAAAACATACCTGCAACTCCCATGGTTAGTAATGAGCCGTATAAGTCCTTACTGTTTCTAGCTATAATTATAAACCTATGAAGCATAAATCCATATAAAACTATAAGAAATAAAGCTCCTATAAATCCGTTTTCTTCTGCAAGCACAGGGAAGATATAATCCGTTTGTTTTTCAGGAATAAAATTGTTCTGGGTTTGAACTCCTTTAAAAATACCTCTACCTGTAAGCTGACCTGAGCCTATTGCTATTCTTCCTTGCATAGATTGAAACCCAGATCCCGTAATATCTCTGGATGGATCCAAGAAGTCAAGTATACGGTTTTTCTGATAATCATCAAGGAAAGGATAGGCAAGAGGTGTTGCAATTAAACCTGCTCCTATAATACCGAAAATATATCTATACGATATCCCTGCTGTAAAGAGCATAACTCCGACTATAAAAAGCGTAACTGCAGCTGTACCGAAATCTTCCTTAGCAATAAGAATGATAGGGAAAAGTGCAAATACAAGTATTTTAACTAGAGTCAACGGCTTATTAAGATTTTTAATATTTATTTCAATATATCTGGCTAGGGAAATTATTAAACCGATTTTTACAAATTCCGATGGTTGAAAACTTATTGGTCCAAGCCTAAGCCAGTTATCGGCACCCCATTGTTCCGCACCTGTACCAAAGAAGGTTACAAGTAGCATCAAACCAATCGAAATTAAATACAGTGGTTTATATAGGTCTTTTATAAAATCATAATCCATAAGTAGTATTATAAAAACGAAGACAAATCCCAATATAGTAGCAAAAATTTGTGAGCGTATCGGGTTATAATCAAGGCTTAAACTTGCACTATATAGTACCACAAGCCCGAAAATACATAGCACAATAACCGTTAATAATAGCTTTATATCCAGTTTTAAAAAATTCTTTTTTCTAAGATTAAACATTTGCTCCTCCTTTGAAGAGTACTTCTTATAATAGATTATAACAGAGCCACGAACTCTCTGCCACCTGTTTATTTATTATTACTATTATGTAATATATTTGAATAACGTAATTATCTAAATCAGAGACAAAAATAAAATATAATCGATTTTCGAATTGTAAATTATTGTAAAAATGTTTACAAAGTCGGAATCATTATATATAATTATATTACATTAAGTGCTTTCAAAGCATATTTGATAATTAACAAAAATTTATGGAGGATACTATGAGCGTACATGATTTAAAAAATCTACAAGCACAAGTCGAACAATTAAAAGCAGACGGGGTTTACAGAGAACTACCAGTACTTGAAGGACCAAATAAACCTGAGATTAAATTAGATGGAAAAGAAGGTGTTATTAACCTTTCAGCTAACAACTATCTTGGATTTGCTACAAATGAGAGAATGAAAAAAGCAGCTATAGAAGCTATTGAGAAATACGGTGTAGGAGCCGGAGCTGTTAGAACTATTATTGGAAACATGGACATCCATGAAAATCTAGAGAAAAAACTAGCAGAGTTCAAGAGAGAAGCAAGAGCTTTCGTTTTCCAATCAGGATTCAACTGTAATGCAGGTACAATTCAAGCTATCACTGCAAAAGGTGATTTAATAATTTCTGATGAATTAAACCATGCATCTATAATAGATGGTGTTAGATTAAGTAGAGCTGATAAGAAAATCTTCAAACACAGCGATATGGAAGACTTAGAAAATGTTCTTAAAGAAAACAGGGACAACTATGAAAACTGTTTAATCATTACTGATGGTGTTTTCTCAATGGACGGTGACCTTGCAAAACTTCCTGAAATTGTTGAACTGGCTGAAAAATATAACTGCATGACTTATGTTGATGATGCTCATGGTTCAGGAGTTCTTGGTGAAAACGGTAGAGGAACAGTTGACCACTTTGGCCTTCATGGAAGAATCGACTTTGTAATCGGTACACTTTCAAAAGCTATCGGAGTTATCGGTGGTTATGTAGCTTGTAACGAAACTGCATACCAATGGTTAAGCCATAGAGCAAGACCAATCCTATTCAGTACAATGCTTACACCTGCTGACACTGCAGCAGCTACTGAAGCAATTGAAATTCTACTTGAAACAGACGAATATCAAAAGAAACTATGGGATAATGCAAAATACTTCAAAGAAAAATTAGGTAAGTTAGGATTCAACACTGGTAACAGCGAAACTCCAATCACACCTGTAATCATTGGAAATGAAGCTGATGCAATGGAATTCTCAAGAAAACTTAAAGAAAACGGAGTATTCACTTCAGCAATAGTATTCCCAACTGTACCAATGGGCACAGGAAGAGTTAGATGTATGCTTTCTGCAGCTCACTCATATGACGAACTAGACAGAGCAGTTGACATCTTCGAAAAAGTTGGTAAGGAAATGGGTATTATCTAAAACAATAAAACAGCATGTTAGTATGACTAGCGTGCTGTTTTTTTATTTAGAAATACATTTTAATTTTTCGTGTTATACACCTTTATAATACTTAATAAACTATCTACCCAAGATATCATTAATGGAATAAGATATAAATCCGTTTTTCCCTTGAACTGTTTCTGAATTGAAAAGAGAACTTAGAACACTCTCGTGTACCGCTTCACACACTGCTTGAAATACGATGTCTATAGAATCATCACTTATTCTTTTTGTATTTAGCAAATCATTTGTTTCATGTGGGATGACATTGGCAGTTGAAAAAGCGATTACAACTTCACCGCTGCCATTTCCGATATAAGAGCCTGTTTGAGAAAGACCGGCGACTGCTCTTTTTGAAATTCTTTGAAGCTGTCTTTCATTTAAGGGAACATCCGTAGCTATTATAGTAATTACTGAACCTTTATCGGGATTAGCTAAACCCGGGACCGGATATTTTTCTGATACTTTTTCACCGTTAATTACAAGATCTTCGTATCTCCCATGGTTGGTAAGAACTAAAACTCCTAGAGTATGTGCGTTATCTCCAATGTTAAAAACTCTAGAAGCCGACCCTATACCTCCTTTTAGACCATGACATCTCATACCTCTGCCAGCACCGATAGCTCCTTCTTCAAAGTTTACTTTAGCATTTGAAATAGCTTTTGTAACATGATGCTTTTCAATATTAAGTCCACGTATATCATTTAGTTTCATATCGTTACACTCGCAAACTACAGGATTAACAGTACCCGTTGTTTCACCAATGCTTGGGTTATGTTTCAGCATATATTCTACTAATGCAGTAGTCGCTGTGCCTACGCTTAAAGTATTTGTTAAAACTATGGGTGTCTCCAATGTTCCAAGTTCATCAATCTGCATAAGTCCTACGCTTTTCCCGAAGCCATTGATCACATGGGAGGCAGCAAGTAATTTGTTTTCGAAAATGTTTTTACTTTGAGGAATTATGGCTGTAACTCCGGTTTGAATATCACCATAAGCAAGAGTAGTATGTCCAACTTTAACTCCATCTACATCGGTAATGAGGTTGTGGTAACCTTTTTTTAGCTTTCCTATTTTTAGATTTACATTACTATTAAGTCCCATTTATTTCTCCTCTTGGAAATTTAAAGTTAAAGCTATGATATTTGTTAATATGTCTATAAATGCTAATGGTACAATCCACGCGTTATCAAAAATCTTGGTATCAGTTTTACAGATTACAATTTGGTCAGTGTATTTTGCAACAGGATTGTCTTTTGAATTTGTTACTAAAAGTATATTTTTGTTCTGTTTTATTAATATTTTCCAAAGATCTTCGGTTCCACAATAGTACTCAGGGAAACTTAAATAGATTACTAAATCTTCATCCGAGATTTGACCTATCATGAATTCAGTATTTATAAGATCCGACGGGTCTATCAATACCGCTGATAAATTAAGCTTATTTAGTCTATACTGCAATAATGATCCAATTTTATATGATGTATCGTGACCTATTATTACCACATATCTGGAATTAATAGCAGAATCTGAGATTTTTTCAAGCTGATCAATATCTAATGATTCAAATAAGTGATTCAGATGATTAATTTCTGATTGTATTATTTCTTGTAAAAATTTATCGACACTAGTATCTAATTGTGGTGATTTTGTAGATATATGAACCGGATTGGTTATTCGTGATTCCATATATTTCCTAAAATCTTTTTTCAAATCTATAAAACTTTTATAGCCTATTTTTTTACAAAAATTTAGCATTGTTACTTCACTGCAATTTGCTTCTTCACATAGCTTAGAAAGAGACATATAACATACTTGTCCGGGGTTGTTTACCAAGAAATTTGCTATTTCAGTCTGTTTCTTTGTGAAGTCTTCTATATTATTTATTCTTTCAATGACATTCATATATATCACCATCTCTTTTTTTGTATATTATATCATATAAAAATTAAAGTAAACACTTGAATTAATTTTTAAAAAGGATTATAATCATATATAACAAAGTAAATATTTTAATAAGGAGGGTTTTATGAAAACACTTAGCGAGGAAATGAGACAGAAAAAAAGACCATCATTTTTGTATTCGGTGCTGTTATTAGTCAGTTTAGCATCAATGTTGATAGTGGGTCTAACTATTTACAAGGCACCATTAGCCGTGATAATGTTTTTAGCTTGGTTGTTGGTAAACGTTTTTGCTATTAGGCTCGGATATAGTTATAAGGAATTGGAAGATATCGGACTAAAGCAAGTTGCAAGATCCCTGCAATCAGTAGTAATTATGCTTGCCGTTGGGGTACTTATTTCATCTTGGATAGCTGCCGGAACAGTTCCAACTATCATTTATTATGGGTTACAAATAATGAATCCTAAGTACTACTTGTTAGCAACATTGGTTATTTGTGCTATAGTATCACTGTTTACAGGTACTTCTTGGGGGTCTATAGGTACTGTTGGTGTTGCACTACTAGGCATAGGGATTAGCATGGGAATACATCCGGGCATGATAGCCGGTGCGCTTATTTCAGGATCTTGGTTTGGAGATAAATTATCACCACTATCCGACACTACTAATTTCCAGTCAGGTGTAATGGGAGTGCCACTTATGACGCATGTAAAGCATATGCTTTACACAACAATTCCGGCATTTGTTTTATCTGGAATAATATTTCTGTTCCTAGGTTCAGGATCTATTGGTAGTGGAGATGTTGGTACAATTTCAGAAATATCAGCAAATCTTATGAAATTCTTTAAGATAAGTCCAATAACTTTAATCCCGCTAATTGTAGTAATAATACTGCTTGTAAAGCAACAACCTGCATCTCAAGCGATATTAATTGGTGGAGTGCTTGGGATGGTAATAGCAATTTTTTATCAGAGAATGGATGTCGAATTAGTTCTTAAATCAGCATTGACAGGTTTTAAATATGAGTTTAATGACGAATTTTTCAATAAGTTGTTAAATAGGGGCGGGATGGACAGTATGACAAGAACTATACAGGCGCTTATTTTTACAACAGGTATTGGTGGAATGCTTAGGGAGATGGACATACTAAAAGTTATTATTGAGCCTATATCCAGAAAACTAAAGTCTACTTTTTCACTTATATTCTCCGGAATGTTTGTGGCGTACTTATCAATAGCAGTTACCGGTTCACATATGTTTGCTTCAATTATGGTACAATCAACAATGCTTGATCTATATAAGAAGAACGGACTAAAGCCTGAAAACGCTTCTAGAATTACAGAAGACTGTGGAACTCTAGGAGTTACACTAATACCATATGGAGTTACTGCACTATTTATAGTGGATACTTTAGGGATACCATTCAGTACCTATATACCTTATGTATTTTTCTGTTTCTTAAGCCCTCTGTTTAACTTAGTGTGTGCCTTAACAGGAATTGGAATTGCTAGATATACACCAAAAGAAATGGAAGAGATGCAAAATTTAACTGCATAGGAGTATTTTATGGAAAAATTATTAATAACAAAAAGAGGAGAAATTGAAGATCTTTATACTTTTGGTACCGTAGTTGTAGTTAACAGTGAAGGTAAAGTCATATATTCAAAAGGGAATCCTACTGAAATAGCTTTTTCAAGATCAAGTGAAAAACTAATGCAAGGACTAATACCGCTTATGTTAAAAGGTGATGTTGTGTATAATCTTAGCGATAAGGAGATTTCAACAATATGCTCATCGCATTCAGGTGAAAGTTTTCATATTGATACCGTATCGAATATTTTGAAAAAGATTGGATTAGATGAAAGTTACTTAAAGTGTGGTGCACATTATCCATTTAAAATGGATATCGAACTAGAAATGAAAAAGCATAGCATAGAACCAAAACAGATTCACAATAACTGTAGTGGGAAACATGCGGGGATGCTAATGTCAACTAAACTGTTAGGAGCAACTATAGAAGACTATTATGAATTGGGTCATCCCGTTCAGGAGAAGATAAGAGAAACAGTTAGTTTAATTTGTGATTTTGATATAAAGGATAAGTATATTGCTATAGATGGATGCGGGGTACCGGTTCATGCCACTCCTATTTATAACTTTGCTTATGGAATGGCTAGGATGACTGATGAAAAGACTCTACCAATTGAAATATATGAAAATGCAGAGAAGATTATTAGGTCAATTACAAAATATCCGGCTTACACTTCCGGTTCCGATAGGATTGACTATAATATTATCAGGAAATATCCCGGAAAAATAATAGTTAAATCAGGCGCTAATGGTTTTTTTGGTGGATTATTGCCAAAAGAAAAGCTAGGATTTGGAATTAAAGTTTATGATGGAGGATCTGAAAAAAGAAATATTATTCTGATTGCTTTGCTTAAAAAATTAGGAATCATAGAAGAATCAGACTATGAATTCTTTAATGATTTGGCTGATACCTCAATAAAAAATCATAGAGGTGAGGTTGTTGGAGAGATTATAAGCAAGTTATAAAATTTCTTACTAAAGTATAATTTTCATAAATTTAATCTAAAATGTCGTTAGAGTAAATTAATTAAAACAATTGAGCAAAGACACCATAGATATTCTGTGGTGTCTTTGCTGCGTTAAAGTATAACAAATTTGAAAAATTTTTAATATTGTTCAGGACTTAAACTCGAAGTGAAATTTAGTGTATATACTGGCATATAAAAATTTACACTATTAAACAATCTTATCGATAACCTCTATCCATTCACATATTCTATTTCATATAATCAGAGATGATGTATATAATTAAACAGTGGGCTACAGAATATTACAGTTTTTATATCAATAAGATGACTAAATTGAGTGATAATGCTTGTTTATATAACAAAATTATTATTTTATATCTGTAATCCTAATAAAATAATATGGAGGAAAGATTATGAAGAGGATTTTTGCATTTCTCTTAGCAATCCTTATGATGCTTAACCCTATAGTAGGCCTTGCTGAGAGTGATGGAGCTGTTGAAATACTGGAGGATGTGGTTGATACTTCAGATTATGAGTTCGATAAAGAAACTCAAACTATTAAAAAATACAATGGAACGGATAAAAGTATCGTCATTCCAAGTGTTATTGACGGTATAGAAGTCTTAAATATTGGAACTACAGCTTTCGGTAGAAAACAACTAGAATCAGTGACTATACCGGATGGTATAAAATCAATAGGTCGTGGTGCATTTGGGGGCAACCAATTCGAAAAGATAGAGATACCTTCTTCGGTAACACGTATTGAAAGAATGTCTTTTGCTAATAATAAGAAACTTAAGGAATTAGTGCTAAATGAAGGTTTAGAGTATATTGGTCAACAGGCTTTCTTAATGTGTGAATCATTGTCTGATACTATGGTAATCCCTTCAACTGTACATACTGTAATGACAACTGCTTTTTCCAGTACCGGAGTAAATAAACTTTTGATAAATGGTAGTGCGGATACATCAAAATTAATATTGAAATCAGGGATATCTCCAAATCTTAACGAGATAGTAATAAATGATCCATTAAAAGAAGTTATGATTAACTTTAATACTTTTGGTTGTGATGAAAAAATAAATAATGTATATCTTGGAACTCTGAATGTAAATGCTAATACTTCTGAGGATCTTAAAGCAGAGATTGAAGAGAAAGTCAAAACGAGAGTAGTAGGCACATATATTAATCTAAATGATGCAAGCGGTGAGAGTGATATCTTAAAAGAGTTCCCTATAATTTGGGATTATGATGTTGATTTGAGTAAAACTGAATTCCTACTTAAAGGACAAATCAAGAAACTTACAAACGAGGACTTTCCTAAAATAGATGGATATGGATCGCCATCACCGGATAATTGTAAGGCTGAAACTATATTTCATATAAATATAAAAATGGGTGAAACTGCTCAAGGTGCTTGGACTTCCAGTGACTTTATATACGATCAGTTTGAATATAAAGGACATATGCAAGTTCCGGTAATGAAATGGGGAATCAAAGGTCTTTCCGAATCCGGGAAGGAGAAACTTTTAAATAATAAAGAACTAGTTATTCCAAAAAAATTTAATATAGATGTAAATGGTGAAATTGTTGAAAAGCCGGTTGAAGGAATTATCAACGGAGCATTTTCTAACCTTAGTTTGGATTCTGTTGTTTTTCCTGAAACCATAGGAGAATATGACTTTATAATTGAGGCAAGTGCTTTTGATAAATCAGGTTTAAAATCAATTATTCTGAGTGAAGGTGTTAAAGCAATAGGGTCTTATGCATTCCATGGAAATGAGCTTAAATCTGTGTACATTCCGTCGACAGTTTTAGCTATAGGAAACTCGGCATTTCAATCAAATAATATATCATCTTTAGAATTCAGTGATGATGTTCAGCAAATACAGATAGATAACTATGCTTTTTCAAATAATCAGCTTATGGAAGTGAACTTACCTTACTCTATATTTAAATTCTTAAAATATGTATTTAAAGCTAATCCGGGTATGGAAAAGCTTGCTGAGTCTGAATTAGATGACAATGATCCGACAGGAACAGGAGTGGTAAATCTGTATACAAGAAATAAAGCTCATCTTGGTACAGAAACCTATATTGCTCTTAGTCCCTATCATAAGATAATAAATGTTTCAGAAGGTATCGATAGAAATAAATTATGGAATGCCATAGTAAAAGCAAATGGAATGGATCCAAATGACTATAAAGAAGAAGACTATGATCAATTTACAGCAGTTTTAAGTCAATCAAAAACAGTATTTAAAAATGCTGATTCAACTCAAGAAGAGATAGACACGGCTACCGACAATACGATAGATGCAATAGAAAAGTTAAGAGCAAGTAGCGCGGACAAAACAAAACTTAGAGATTTAATAACTCAGGCTGAAGAGCTGGTTGAGGAACTGTTCGAACCT
>JAEZWM010000038.1 GCA_023443025.1 Bacillota bacterium | reverse complement strand
TATGCTTTTCAATTGTATTGTATTCAATTTTATTTACATAATTTGATAGTTCTTCAAATCCATGACACCAGTTTTCTACAAATTCCTTATCATAGAGCTCTCTTTCAATTAGTGTCTTTATTATTCCAAGAGCAAGAATCCCGTCCGTTCCGGATCTAATCAAATGAACTTCGTCACATTTCTTAGCAAAACTGGTATTATAATGATCTATACAAACTAGTTTTGCTCCTCTGGCTTTCTGTTTTAATAATCTACTTGTCACATTAGGTGGCGAGTTAGTGTCCGGATTAGTTCCCCATATATAGATTAAATCTGCATTTTCAAAGTCCGGCATTATGCCACCGCCATATATTCCAAGGGTTGTGACCGGTGCAAATACTCCAAATGCCGTATAACACAGCGATCCAACACTGGCGTTATTTGGAGATCCTAAGGGTTCAAAAAATTTAGGGATAGTCTTTGCGTTGGGATTTTCTCTTCCCAATAAATCATTTGTCATCTGTTCAAAAGCACCACGTCCATAATGACTCATAAGTGACTTTGCTCCATATTCATCTATAGTTTTTTTAATATTTTCTTCTATTAAATCCAGCGCTTCATCCCACGATGCTCTTCTAAATTCATCCGTTCCTTTAGGACCTGTCCTAATCAATGGATATTTCAATCTGTCATCAGAATAAACTATCTCATCAGAAAAAACGCCTCTTATACAAATCCTTTCTTGTGATTCGGCTTTTTGCATAGAGACAATTTTTTCATCTTTAATTTTAAGTTCACACTCACACACAGCAGGACATATGCCGCAGTAGTTTTTACTCTTCATTATTGCTTCCTTTCAAAGATATATTAATTCATATTTTTAGATATTATTGCATTAATGAATTTATTATATCATAATTTTAAGACATCAATCATTAGCTATATTTATCATTCATCGCTTATTATTCATTTTGTTAATAATACTTCATTAATTGCTTTCACTATTTCCCTAAGTATAATTCACCAAATGTTCATTATATATTATAATAGTGATGAGGTGATATTGATGAATCTAGAAATTAAAGAATTTAAGATAGATAGTGATGACTATAGGAAATCATTAGAGATTCGCGATGAGGTTTTTAGAAAGCCGCAGGGTCTTAGTATTTATGATGACGACTTGTCGGATGACAAGATTTCCAAAATGTATGCAGGCTTTATTGATAATGAAATGGTCGCTATGGCTTTTTTAAAGCCTGTTGAAAATGAAGGAGTAGTTCGTGCTGTTATAGTCCTTGAAAAGTATCGTGGGCAAGGTTTTGGTGTGGATATGATGAATCACATCCATAAATTAGCCAGTGATATGAAGCTTGACAAATTGACATTAAAAGGAAGAACTTCAGCTGAAGGTTTTTATAAATCTCTTGGTTATACAACAACCTCTGAAGTATTCGACCACAAGGGAGTCCCCCATGTGATGATGGAGATGAAATTATGATTTATAATGTAGTAATTGCAAACCCCGCCGGAAATATAACAGCATTTGTAATAGATGAAGTACATAAAAATGATTATGCCAATATTGCAAATAAAATTATGAGTATTCCCGGTTATGAAATCGAACAAGTAGGATTTATAAAAACACCTACCAAAAGCGATATCAAGGGTAGATTTGAAATGATGGGCGGTGAGTTTTGTGCAAATGCATCCAGAGCATTTGGATTTTATTTAGCACAAAAGGGAATTACAGATGATGAGTTTTACATTGAGGTATCCGGGATTATGGAGCCTGTCAAGGCCTTTGTCGATGTTGAGAAATCAACTGCAGGAATTGAGCTTGTAGTTAATAAGAATATAAGTGAATTGGAATACAATGGGAAGAAATACCCCGTTGTCCACCTGGATGGAATAGACCATATACTTGCTTTCGAGGATAGTGAAGATGTTGACCTTGTAAACGAGTTAATAGCTATGGCAAATGAAAAGTACAACGAATCTGCAACCGGTGTGATGTTTCTAGACCGTGAAAAAGTGACAATGGTACCTTATGTGTATGTTGCAGATACTGATTCCTTAATCAAGGAAGGTAGCTGCGGGTCAGGGACGATTGCATCAGCTCTTTATATGTGCATTGCAGAAGGAAAAGATGGTTGCGAGTATGATATCGTTCAGCCATCAGGTTCTATTTCTGCAAGTATTAAAGTTTGTGATAATTCTTTTATAGTCAGAATTAATGGAAAAATAGACTCAACCACAGTAGAAATGGATTTATAAAAGCGGCCGCACGGCCGCTTTTATCATCTGTTATAAAGCTTTTCAAAGAATTCTAAAACCTCATTCTCTATATATTGAAATTCAGTTTTCTCTAACTCTTCAGTAATGTCTCTTATAAGATCTGTATCCCCTACAAGTTTTCCATTACTATTTAATAATGTATATTCAAGTATTTTATTTCTATGCTGGATTCTAACCAGGTTGTCCGCTGAGTCATCAGCATTTGTGAACACAACTGTATTCATCGTAGTAGCGTCTACATCTGTTTTGCGATCATTGTCTACATTGTAAAAATACATCGATGTATCTTCGTATTTAGGAATTATTAAATAAAACTCCTTGCTTTTTTTGTCCATAAATAGATTTATATCTATCAAACTGATATCATCAACCTTGGAATCCGTCTGTTTTATAAGGGAATCCAAAATCTCGGGAGATGTTGTTTCACCGGCTCCACCCATGTATCCGATTAGAGC
>JAEZWM010000094.1 GCA_023443025.1 Bacillota bacterium | reverse complement strand
AGAGTATGTTAAGTATTTGGATATCCTATACTTACCAAGTATGGCAATGGCGAAATATCTACCTAAAGAGCTTAGAGTTATTTCGAAAGCACTTCCTCCCGGGTATCCCTTGTCCGTTAATTATAATAAACAAATATCAGGAGTAAAGATGATTTACGTGGGAGGGATAGGCGGTCTCTATGATCTAAGAAAATTTGTTGAGACAGTCAATGAACTTGAGAGTATCGAGCTTACTATATGCTGTAGAGAGAACGAGTGGAACGCTTATAAAAACAGTTATCCCAGTCTTAATAAAAACATTTCTGTAGTACATCTGTCGGGTGATGAACTTAAAAGAGAAATGGATAAGTCAAACTTAGGTGTGCTTTGCTTGGAACCTAATGAATATCGTGATTTTGCAGTTCCTTATAAGCTATTTGAATACATGGGAAACAATCTTCCCATACTAACTTCAAAAGGTACAGCAACTGCAGACTTCGTGGATGAAAATAAAATTGGATTTAGTGTGGAATACGATAAAATCTCTATCAGAAAGATACTCGAAGATATAGAAATGAATCCTAATGTTTTGGATGAGAAAATTAAGCAGATAGAAGAAATTAAAGTAAATCATACTTGGACTGCAAGAGCAGAACAAGTCGTAAATGAGCTGAAGGTATAATTCAGCTTATTTTAGAATTGAAGTATAGGAGCAAAGCAATGAATCAATATAAATACCTGTTATTTGATGCAGATAACACAATACTTGACTTTACATCATCTGAGGAACAGGCTTTAAGAGAGCTTTTTTCTAAATTTGGAATAAAAAATTTCGAACTTGGAAGGCATCATTTTCATGAGGTTAGTAAACGAATATGGGAAGACCTAGAGGGCGGTAGAATTAGCATGGATTATCTCAAGGTACAGAGATTTAGAATGCTTTTAGATGTTCTTAAACACGACAGTAATCCTGAACATATGGCAAACTTCTTTTTAGAGCAACTTTCAAGACAGGAGCATATGATTTCTGACGCACCTGAAGTATTGAGTGAGCTTTACGAGCATTATGATCTTTATGTAGCCAGTAATGGCTTCTACGATATTCAGGTGAATAGATTTAAAACAACCGGACTACATCCATTATTCAAAGACTATTTTATATCCGAAGAGATTGGCTATAGTAAACCGGATGTTAGATATTTTGAAGAAATTGTTAATAGGATAAAACCAAGTAAGACTACTGAATTGCTAATGATAGGGGATTCGATGACTTCTGATATAAAAGGAGCTGTAAACTCAGGAATTGATGCAGTTTATTTCAATCCACATGGACAAAAATCAGATATGGCAAAATATAATATAGACAAACTGACCGATTTACTTGAACTACTGGAGGTAAAATGAGTATAAAAATATTCCATACTTCGGATAATCATTTGGGTATGAGTTTTAAAAAATATCCTAATAATATAAGAGGGAAATTGATAGATGCAAGGATGAGCAGCATTAGAAACATGGTTGACTTCGCTAATGCACATTCGACAGATCTCTTTGTGGTTGCCGGCGATTTGTTTAATAGTTTAAATATATCTGAAAAGTTGATAGTTGAAGCAGTATCTGAGCTAAAGAAATTCAATGGGGCGGCAGTTCTGGTACTTCCGGGAAACCATGACTATTATAGTGGAAATGAAAAGCTATGGAAGAGTTTTTATAATCATATGTCTGATGAAATGATACTTTTGAATGAGTTTAGACCATATGATCTTTCCGGTTTTGGTATCAATGCCATGGTTTATCCTGCACATTGTCATAGCAAACACTCGGAGGCCAATAATTTAAACTGGATTAAAAAAGCTGAAATAGATAAAAATGTAATAAATATAGGAATTGCTCATGGGGCTATAGAAGGTCTGTCACCGGATTTAGCAGGAAACTACTTTTATATGTCCAGATCAGAACTCGTATCAATACCTATGGATGTATGGCTTTTAGGGCATACCCATGTTCCATATCCTGAAGATGGATTAGCAGGGGAAGATAGAATCTTCAATGCCGGTACGCATGAACCGGATGGAATGGACTATAGATTTGAAGGATCAGGTTTTATAATAGAAATAGATGAATCAAAAAATATCAATTCGAGTAGATATCTCAGCGGTCAATATCGGTTCGAAGACTCAAGAGTGTTGGTAAATTCTATCGAGGATTTAGAAGAATTACTATCAAAATTCCCCAAGAACGAAAATTCAAATAAACTCCTAAGGATCAGGATATCCGGAATGATAGATAAGGATACATTTGAAAGAAAAAACGAGGTTTATAACAAACTAGAACAGCAAGTAGCATTTCTTGAGGTAATTGACGATCAGCTTAGGATTAGACTAACAAAAGAGGAGATTGGAGAATACTTTATAGAAGGCTCGTTTCCACATATGCTACTAAACAAGATAAGTAGTGATGAGGAAGCACTTCAACTAGCTTTTGAATTGGTAGAAAGTAATCGAAGAGGTGTTTAGATGAAACTTAAAAAATTCAGCACAAAGAATTTTGCAGGGTTAAAAGATAGAGAATATACCTTTAAAGACGGTATGAATGTACTCTATGGTAAAAATGAAGCCGGAAAATCCACCATCATCGATGCAATTTATAACACTCTTTTTAAAAATGCTAAACTCCATAAAAGTAGTGATAAAGATTTTATAGAAACTTATTTTCCAATAGATGCAACCGACACCATAGATAGCTCATTATTATTCGAAGTTAAAGGTCATGAATTTGAAATAGAAAAATCCTGGGGAGCAAATACATATGCTCAGCTAATGAACGAGCAAGGAAAAACTCTACAGGATCAAGAAAAAATTAACAAGTACTTAAGACAATTATTTGAGTTTGGACCGGCAACATACAAGTATATATTATTTTCATCACAGAAATACGCAAACCCATTATTAACTATATTTAATGAGGATAATATAAAAAAAGATGTTGTAAATTTTTTATCTAGAACCGTTATGGAACTGGATGGGGTCTCAATAGACGGACTTGAAAAAAGTATCATTAATGAAATTGAAAGCTTAACCGGCAACTGGGACATTCAGTCAAATAGACCTAAAAATAATAGGGGAATAAGCAATCCATATGTAAAGGGAGTTGGCTTAATACTCAAGGCTTATTATGATAAAGAAATTTTAAAGAACGAGATGATCTTAGCTCGTAAACATGAGGATGAGTTTGAGAAAATTTCAATAGAGCTAAACGGTGTTTCCAAACGTTTAAAAGAACTTTTCGAGAAAAAGAAGTTCTTTGATGAATCTTCAGAAGACATAAGAAAAAGATCAGAAATTGAAAGAGACCTAAAAGAATTAAGAAAAAAAGAAAATGAAATCAAAGAAGTTTTAATGAAATGGCCGGCATTAGAACAGAAAAAGAAAACCGATACAGAACTATTAGAAAAGTATAAAATAGAAGAGAAAAACCACAAGACTGAATTAGAAAAAATTGAAAGTGAAAAAAGAAGAAGAGAAATCGCATCGATTTTAAATAAATACGAAGCAAATCAAATTGCACAAAGTGAAAACAGCTCTAATCTGGAACCGCTATTAAAAATAAAATCGGAGCTGATAGAAGAAGCTGAAACTTACGAAAGACAGATTCTAATTAACAACGGTAAATTAACAGCGTCACAGCTGGTTGCTAAACTTAGCATATTGGATGATAGTTTAGATATAAAAATACAAAATGCAGTGGGTGAAGATATAAGTTTTGAGAACAATGAGAGATTTGATTCCGGCGGCTATTTGAAGCTCTGTATTGATAATACCTTAGAATTCGAAGTAAACTTAAAAGAGCTGGATGTGGACGCAATTACGGCGCAAAACAGAGAGTATAGAACAAAACTTCAGGAAATCTATAAAGCTATGGATGTGGAATCACTTGATAATGCTAAAGTTAAACTCAGGGAAAAAAATGAACTAGAAAATCAGCATAGATTTTTAAAATCACAAGAAAAACTCATAATCGGAGACTTAAACGTTGAGAATCTACGACAAGAAATTGAAAAGATAGAAGAGGTCAATGTTTTGCGACCTAAGGAGGAGATTGATCAAACCTTATTAAGGATAGATAAAGAGATACGTAAATTAGAATTTGAAAACATAGTTATAAATAAGGATTTGAATACGTACCAAGAAAAGTATATCTCCAATGAAGAAGCTTTTAAGATGCTGTCAGATACAATGATAAGTATTCAAATAAAAGAAGATGAGATATCTACACTTAAAAAGTTACCGGAAAGGTATGAATCTTCAGACGATTTTTTTAATGAGGCAAGACGAGTCAGTTTAAAGTTTGATGAATTGACTGGGTTAGAAAATCAACTTAAAATCCACTATAATAATGCTGAATCTAAACTTCCGGAAGTTTCCTTTCAAGAGCTAAAAAGAGAACAGATAGATAAAGAGAATGAGTTTATAAGACTTCTAAATCATTACAAAACACTTGAAAGGATAAAAGAAGCATTCTATGAAACTAAAAATGATATGGAGTCAAATCCGATGGCCGGGCTTTTTGCATCCATGGAAAAGTATTTAAGTAAAATTTTACGTGATTCAGTAAAAATAAGTAAGCTGGGCAATCAATTAAATGTAGAATTTGTTAAGGATAATAGTATAATAGGATATAAGCATTTATCCAAAGGCACAAGAGACAGTATTGCACTTGCACTGAGACTTTCTCTACTAGAGAACTTATTCAGCGATAATAGTTTTATTGTGTTAGATGATATTTTAAACGACCTCGACATTGAGCGTAGAGAGGCAACGATCAGCATCCTAAAAGATTTTGCAGCAGATAATCAGATTTTATTTACTACATGTAATCCTGAAACTGCTAAGGAACTTGGAGGTAATTTAATAGAGATAGCTTAATATAAGAGGAAGGTGAGGAAGATGACGGATAATAGAATAAATAGTGCAATAGATTTTGCAGTAAATGCACATAGGGGAATTTATAGAAAAGGAACCGGACTACCTTATATATTCCATCCATTTGAAGTTGCAAAGATTACTACTACTATGACTGATGATGAAGATATTATAATTGCCGCACTACTTCACGATACTCTTGAGGACTGTCAAGAGGTTACTCCTGAGATGGTAGAGGAGCAATTTGGTAGAAGGGTACTTGAACTTATTGAACATGAAACTGAGGATAAAAGAGTAGGCACAGATCCCTCAGAGACGTGGATGGTTAGAAAAAAAGAAACAATAAACGCACTTAGTTTCTCTCCTATCGAGGCTAAAATTATTATGCTGGCTGACAAATTGGCAAACCTAAGAGATATTTACTTTGATGAAAAGAAATGTGGAGAAGAAGTCTGGAATAGATTTAATGAAAATGATAAAAACTTACACAAATGGTACTATAAAAATATAATAGAAGGACTGTCTGAGCTTGCAGATCAATACGCCTATAGCGAACTGAATAGATATTATGAACTGGTTTTTGGAGAAAAACATGAAAAATAAATTATTAATTCTACTGCTTGCATTTACTTTAATTTTTACCTCAGCATGTACTTTTGTTAGACCCAAAAAGAATAATGAGGTAGTAGATCCTAAAGAAATAAAGATAGAAATGGATGTTGCTGATGAAGCATCAGATACAGGTACCACCGAAGACGAGAATGCTGAGGTTAAAAAGGGCAATTCATACTATAGTATGGAAGATGTGTCAATGTACATCCATCTATATAATGAACTTCCACCAAACTATCTTACAAAAAAAGAAGCTTCAAAACTAGGTTGGGAAAGTAGAGAAGGAAATCTATGGGAAGTTACTGACAAAGGGGTAATAGGTGGAGATAGGTTTGGGAATAGAGAAAAAATCCTCCCAACTAAATCCGGCAGGGTCTATTATGAATGCGATGTGAACTATGCAGGGGGACATCGAGGTGCTGAAAGAATCGTATTCTCCAACGATGGTCTAATTTTTTATACAAGAGATCACTACTCGACATTTGAAGAACTGAAATTTGACTAAAGGAGGTAATTAAATGAGAAGAATTACACTTGATGGAAAAATGATGAGGGACAGAGAAATGACTCATGAATACCTCCAAGAAAGACTTGATCTTCCCGAATATTACGGGAAAAATTTAGATGCACTTTGGGATTTACTGTCCTATGAATCACTACCTACTCTGATCACAGTTATAAATGTCTCTTCTATATTTAGATATTTGGGAGATTATGGTTATGATTTGATAGAGGTATTTAATGAGGTAAACCTTGAAAAGGGTAAGGTCCAAATCGAATTTGTTTACTAAAGGGTAGACTTCATTAGAAGTCTACTATTAATTTAATATACGTTTTGCCTAATAAAAGTCATATGATATAATAGAGGGCAGTATGTTAATTGGAGCAGAAAGAATAAACTAAGGAAAAGGTGAAGTATGAGAGTATTTATTAATTCAGAAGACATTGCAAAGCTTCCGGAGGATACTGTATTCTTACATATCTCTCAGAGTTCGGGAGCGAGTAATTATGAAGAGTATTTAAAAAAGCATATTAAAAATGCACATTTCTTAAGTCTAGAAGCAGACCTTTCAATTGAGCCGGAAGTGAAAGGGGCAAGAAGACCACTTCCAAATATGGCAGATTTCATGATGGGTATCTCTAAAATGGGAATTGGAAATGACACACCTGTACTAGTATACTCAGATTCAGACCTAATGAATTCTACAAGAGCATGGTGGATGTTAAAAGTTATTGGAGTAAAAGAAGCTTATGTGCTCTATGACAGACTTGAAGGTTATATTAATAAAGGTTTTGAAACTCAAAGCGGAGAAGTGGATTTAAGACATGTTGAAGGTCGTGGACTAAAAGTGGATTATGATAGAATAATTGACTATGATTATATTAAAGAAAACTCCACTTCTGATGATTTAATCTTAATTGACTGTAGAGACTCTGAAAGATTTGATGGCATTAAGGATGAAGTGGATAATGCACCCGGCCATATACCTGGAGCAGTAAACTACTGCTTTGCAGAACTGGCAAAAAAAGAATTACCTAGCATTGAAGAAGTTGAAGACTTCTTTAAAGATTTGGATAGAAGTAAGGACATAATCCTATACTGTGGATCAGGCATGTCTGCCACAGTAAACGCAGCATTTTTACACGAAATAGGAATCGAACCTAAAATCTATGTGGGTTCATATAGTGAATACGTTAATAAGAACTAAATATATAAGTAGAAAGACAAAAATTCCGTCATGTAAATGGACGGAGTTTTTTTATTAAAAAATACTTATGGTATGAATTATCGTTTTAGAAGATAGTATGTGATTTGTAAATATTTAGGGGATACATGCTTTTAAATTAATTTTCCATCAATTTAGAAAAAGAGCAGAAACCTGCTCTTTTTATACCATTTCCTCGGGTATTATCAACCTTTCGTAGTCTTCCTCTGATAAAAGGTTGAGATCTCTTGCTGCCTTTTTTAGTGTTATCTTGTTTTCATGAGCGTACCTTGCAATACTTGCTGCATTGTCATATCCTATTTGTGGTGCCAGTGATGTTACAAGCATAAGTGAGTTTTTAAGGTTTCTATGCATGATGTCTTTGTCCGGTTTAATACCTGATAGACAATTTTTGCAGAAGCCGTTAAGTCCTTTAGAAAGTAGCTTTACAGACTGAATAAAGTTGTAAATAGTTACCGGCATAAACACATTTAGCTGGAAGTTACCCTGTGATGCTGTGATTCCTATCGCTGTATCGTTAGCTATGACCTGAACTGCAATCATAGTAAGTGACTCAACTTGAGTTGGATTTACTTTACCGGGCATTATAGAGGATCCCGGTTCGTTTTCAGGTATAGTAATCTCACCAATACCAACTCTTGGTCCACTTGCAAGCCATCTTATGTCATTTCCAATTTTCATTAGGTTATCCGCTAATGCTTTTAGTGAACCATGTGCATTTACAAGGGCATCAAATGAAGTTAGTGCATGGAATTTATTTTCAGAATTCTTGTAGTTATATCCTGTAAGTTCATTGATGATTTCAGTAACTTTTTCTCCAAAACCTTCGGGGGCATTAAGGCCTGTACCTACTGCCGTACCACCTATAGCAAGAACCATTAAAAATTCTAAAGAGGATTCAATCATTTTTTTATTGTTAACCAGCATATGTTTCCAAGCCGAAATCTCCTGTGAAAAAGCTATAGGCGTTGCATCTTGAAGATGAGTTCTACCGGACTTTATTATCCCTTTATTTTCTTCTTCTAGCCTTTCAAGTATACTTATAGCATTTTCTATCGCAGGCAATAATTCTTCTTTGATGAGTTTTGAACTTGAGAGATGCATCGCCGTAGGGAAGGTGTCGTTCGAACTCTGTGACATATTGACGTGGTCGTTTGGATGAAGTACTTTAACACCTGCCAAGTCGTTTCCATAGTGAGCGATAACTTCGTTAACATTCATGTTGGTTTGAGTTCCTGAGCCTGTCTGCCATACTGATAGTGGGAAGTTATCATCCAGTTCTCCTGCTATAATAGCACCGGCAGATTTTCCTATTATTTCTGCTCTGTTAGCATCTAATGTTCCAAAGCTTTCATTTGCAAGTGCTGCAGCTTTTTTAGTAAGTGCAAGTGCATAGATTACTTCTAGAGGCATAGTTTCGACACCTTGTGGAAAGTTATTATAACTTCTTTGAGTTTGAGCACCCCAATACACATCTACAGGTACTTCGATTTTTCCCATTGAATCTCTTTCTACTCTAAATTCCATCTTTATCATCTCCTTTTATTATTCAATGACATACATAGTATAATTTGAATCGACTAATAGTTTATCGTCATCGTTGTAAGCTTTTACATTAATTACCATGGTTGATCTACCTTGATGTAACACTTCTGAGACTGCCCTAATCTTTCCTGAATCAACCGATTTTATATAGTTAATATTCGCTTGTAGGGTAACGGAATTTTTACCAAGGGTGTTGCCTGTTATCCCGGCACAGGTATCGCATAGAGTAAACAATAATCCTCCATGAACTATACCATATGCATTGTATAGGTTCTCGTTGACTTCAATAGAAATAACAACCCTTCCGGTTGATACTTCAATAAGTTCAACATCTTTAAACACCAATGGCTTCATGTGCATTTTTATATAATCAATTAATTTCTGTTTCTCCAATAGTTCACATCCTTATTCAATGAAATACCTATAGAAAATTCTATAGGTATCCGTAAATTTATTCTTCTACTCTGTATATTACATCCAGAACCGTACCATCACGATATTCAGATATTGCCACTACATCATGGGTAGTTTCAAATTTATTAGGAATACCGGTAAGTTCGTCTGCAATATTTTTTAACTCTTCTATGGTTAAAATTTCAAGATTTGTGTTTTCTTTTAGATTAGCGATTAGATCTGCATGTTTAGGATTGATTGCAATTCCTCTTTCAGTGACCAGTATATCAATAGTCTCGCCCGGAGTTGTAATTGTCGTTACTTTATCTACTAAACAGCTTATCCTAGCATTTACTAGTTTTGATACTATAATTGAAAGTTTAGCTCCTGCTGCGGTGTCGGCATGTCCGCCTGAACCACCTAGTATTATTCCATCACTTCCCGTGGTTACATTGACATTGTAGTCAAGGTCAATTTCACTGGCGCCAAGGATTACTACATCTAGTTTAGATGCAATATTTTCGGTGTTGTTTATATTAGCGTACTCATTTGCTGACATTTTTCTATGATTTTCGTTGACTTTAATGGATTTAACAGCTGCTAAATCAAAGCACTGTACATCATATAGCTTTTCAAAGAGCCCGTCTTCGAGCATCTCAACCAAGTATCCTGTAATTCCTCCGGAAGCAAAGCTCCCTTTGATTCCTTTATCTTTCATAAGGAATTTCACTTCTTGTGCTACTGCAAGTGAAGTACCGCCGGCTCCGGTTTGGAAACTAAATCCATCTTTTAATAGTCCGGAATGTTCTATAAGGGTGGCACAATCCCTTGCTATTTTTAAACCTACAGGATCTTTAGTGATTTGTGTTGTACCACTCACTATACCCGCAGCATCTCCAATTGATTCCAATTCTATAATTTCATCAACTAAGTATGATTCTATTTCTATTTTGTTTACTTTATCCGTTATATAATCTGTTAAAGCGACAACCACATCCGCACAATGTGCATCAGCTATAGCATATCCTAAAACTCCGCAGGAGGACGGACCTTCAGAGCCGCTGATGTTTCCATCTTTGTCTACTGCAGGAGCTGCAATAAATGCAATGTCTATCTTAAGTTCTCCTTCTAAAATTGCTCTAGGTCTACTTCCATGTGTTGAAACAACACAGATGTCTTTGCATTTACCAACGCTTATAGCTTTGGCCACCGGTCCTGAATAATAGGATGCATAAATTTTAGTTACTGTTTCATCCTCTAGCATTTTAACAAGAGGTTCATGGCAAGGGAAGATAGAAGTAGCTGCTATCTTAATATCCTTGTAACCTCTTTTATGGATTTCTTCCATGACCATGTTTAGCACATAGTCTCCGTTTCTTAAATGGTGGTGAAAACTTATAGTCATACCATCTTTAAGAGGTAGTTTATCTAAGAGATCAGTCAAGGATGTATTAAAATTTGGTACATTATCTTTTGATTTTTTTATTTCATAATTTGCAGGTTTTACATTTGCAAAAGCGCCCTCAAAAGGATTGTCTAAACCATTTCTTCCAACTGAATTTATCATTTTATGAGCCCCCATTTCGTTGCATTTTCAATAGTGGATTCAGCTCTCTTAATAACCGGCAGGTCTACCATCTTGCCCTTGTAGCTAAATACTCCTAGGCCTTGCTTTTTAGCGTTTTCTGCTTCTTCTAGTATATTACTTGCTTCTTCAATCTGCTCCTGGGTTGGTGAGAGTACTTTGTGAACATACTCGACTTGTCTAGGATTTATTAAAAGTCTTCCTCCAAGTCCTATGCTCTTTGAAAACTTTGTATCTTCTACAAGACCTTCCATGTCGTCTACATCTGTATAGGGGGTGTCAATTCCGTCTACTCTGAATGCTCTAGCAGCTGTTGCTAGAACATATCTCGCATATTCGATTTCCTTACTACCCTTGGTTCTTTCGATTCCCATATCACTACTGTAATCTTCCGCACCTAGGATAAGTCCTGTAAATAGTTTTGAGGATTTACAAATATTTTGTATATCAATAATACCGTTTGCTGACTCTATAAGAAGGATGGTTTTTATTTCCTTTTCTATATTAAACTCTTTTCTGATGCTTTCTATTCGGTCTTCTACCATAGGAACAGCTTCTGTTGAAGCTTTAGGTATTACAATGGAATCAGGAAGGGCAGGGATGATATACTCCAGATCTTTTTCCCAATATGGTGAGTCTATCGGATTAATTCTTACGCTTATTTCACTGAATTTAAATTTAAGCGTATTTAGTGCGTTTCTAACTAAAGTTCTTGCTGCATCTTTTTCGTCTAGAGATACTGCATCTTCGAGGTCGAACACTACGGTGTCGGCACCAAGGATATCAGCATTGATTAGCATACCTGGATTATTTCCGGGCATAAATAAAAGAGATCTTCTACTCATTTGATCTGTTCACCGCCGTTTCTACTCTTGCTTTAATAGTACAATCAAGTGCTCCTCTATCTTCGACAATTATCTTACAGTTTTCTACTTCCATACTTTTTAAAGTTTCTTTAATTACGCTTTCAATCTGGTCGCCGAATTGCTTAATTACAGAGCTTGTTAATTCTAACTCAACTCCGCTTTCTCCCGGCATTACCCTAACCATACAGTCATTAGATTGAAGCGTTCCGCTGACCGCCTCTTTGTTAATTTGCATGAAGTGCCTCCTTGAATTATGTAAGACTGCTAATAATTATTAAGCAATCTTCTAATTGGTAGTTTGAAATAATTATTTTCTTAGTTCTTAATCTAATATTAACATATATAAACAAGCTCAATCAAGTATTGTTTTTCTGTGCTCTTTAGCATATTAAGGAGGTAAAATAAAAAGTCCCCAAAAGGGGACATTTTATTTATTTGCGTAGAAACCGCCTTCTTCCTTTGCAATTCTAAGTGCTTCAAGCTCTTCAGGGGTTGATTCTCTGCCTAAATCCTCATTTTGGTAAGGATATCTTCCAAATTTTCTCAGAACTTCTAAATGAAGATCTTCAAAATACAGCGTTCTTTCATCCTCAAGTGCTTCAAAGAGGGGGTATGCCCATTCATGTAACTCCAATGATTCGGAGTGCATAAAGGGAAGTAAAAAGAATTTTCTTTTTTCCGGACTTAGACTTTCATATTCAGGATGCCTTACTGCCTCCTGAGAAAGAGCGATTGCCATTTTATCTTGAGTATAGGTTCTGATATCATCTCGCCACAGGTTTCTTGAAAATTGATCGAGAACTATCACCTCTGCCAATCTACCTTCAATAGTATCACGCCAATCCATTAAGAGCCCTTCGGATGCTTTTTCCCAGGTTGTAAGGAATTTCTCTCTAATTAATTCGTCAAATTCCACCCCTCCGTTAAATTGAAGAGGGATATTATCTTCATCAAACCAAAAATCCAAAACTTCACGATAACTCGCTACCATCTATAACCTCCATATTTAAAAAAGCCCGAAATCGGGCTTTTTGTGATTATTTTCCAACTACATTTTCTTTAAGATAGTCAATTATATCAGAAGACTCATACATTGGTTTACCATCTATAAATAAACATGGCACCTGAATGCTTCCGCCGACTTCTTGAAGTTTTTCTCTATGAGCATTATCCTCATCAATGTTTAAAAGCTCGATATCTAAATCATTTTTCTCTAGAAATCTAATAACTTTCATACAGTATGGACATGTAGGTTTGATATATAATTCTAATTTTGGCATTTTGTACTCCTTTCTAAATCTTTGTTTCTAAAACTATATATACCCATTATAAAATAAAATAACATCACTTCGTTTAATAATTTGCCCTTTTCTATTTTTTTGAGTATAATCTATTTGATTATTCATTATAGAGGAGTGACAAATTGAATATTAAAGAACTGCTTAAAGGTGCAGAAATCATCGAACAATTTAATCATGACGACAATTTAGAAATTTCTAATGTAAACTATAATTCAAAACTTATAAAACCGGGTGGATTATTTGTTGCAATAGAAGGTCTACAAACTGATGGACATAAATACATTGACAATGCAATCGAAAATGGTGCGGTTGCAATTGTAGTTACCAAAGATGTAGAAGGTATTGAATTACCGATATATAAAACCGCAAACAACAGAAAGACACTTGCTATAATTTCAGGAAATCTTTATAACCATCCTTCACATGACATGACACTTGTAGGAATAACCGCATCAAATGGAAAGACATCAACATCTATGATGCTTAAAAGCATACTAGAGGAAGCAAAAATAGAATCAGGTCTGATAGGAACTGTAATGTATAAAATTAGAGATAAAGAAATTCCTTCAAAGCTTACAACACCTGAAAGTTTAGAGCTTCAAGGACTATTCCAAGAGATTAAAGACGCAGGAATAGATACAACGGTTATGGAAGTATCATCAATTTCACAAGAGATGTATAGAGTCTATGGAACAGATTTTGATGTGGTATGCATGAACAATATAACAAGAGAGCATATCGACCAACATGGTACATTTGAAGCCTATTTTGAACAAAAGAAAAAACTAATTACCGAGTGTAAAGAAGATGCATTTGTTATCTTAAATTTAGAGGATCCACATGTTAGTGGTTTAATAAACCAGTGTCCTGGAAAAGTAATCACATTTAGTGATGTTGACAATACAGCTGATGTATATGCTAAAGATATAGATATATCAACAGGATTTGGAAAATACACTCTAGTAGTTTCCAGAGAATTTGAAACCAAAACCGGCGTGTCAGTACCCGGTGAATACCATGTAGACCTTAAGGTTGCAGGATACCATTCGGTTGTAAACTCGATTTCAGCAATTTCAATGGCGATTGCTCTTGGTTTGAAAATGGAAGATATAATCAATGGAATCGAAAAATATTATGGAATTGAAAGAAGATTCCAACTTATTTACGACGATGAGTTTATGATAGTGGATGACCATTTTGCAAATATGGGTAATATTGCTATGACACTTCAGACGCTTTCACTGATGTCATTTAAAAAAGTTCATATGCTCTATGCAATAAGAGGTAACAGAGGAGTAACGGTCAATGGTGAAAATGTCGACACCATAATTGAATGGTCCGACAGAGTTAAATTCGATACATTCATAGCTACAAAGAGTGTAGAGATAGTTGAAGATCATGACGTAGTTTCAGAAGGTGAAGAAGCAATATTTAGAGAAAAGATGGACGCTGCAGGTATTGAATACGAATTAATAGAAGAGCTTACACCAGCAATTGACAAGGTTCTTGATATAGTAGAAGAAGGAGATTTAATACTATTTGCAGGTTGTCAAGGTATGGATTTCGGGGCAAAGATTGCATTAGAAAATCTAGCTGAAAGATATCCGGAAAAAGACAAAGAAAAACTATTCGAAGTACTAAAAGATAGAGTAGCAGGCGTATAAATCAAAAAGCTGCAGCGAAAGCTGCAGCTTTATTTTATATAGGACGGTAGTCTTTGTATGTCTTGGGAGGATGAACAAAAACGTTGGCTCGGTTACCACCCTATATTTAATGTCTGAATATATCATAACATATAAAGATGAAAAAATAGTTACAAATGCATTACAATTTAAAATTAAAATAAATTAGCAAAAACAACCCAATCTATGCTATAATATTTATCGATAAACGATAAAACTAACCACTGTGTATAATAATATGTTAAAATAATACATAAGATACTTATAGAGGTGAAATATGATTATAGTTGGAGCTGGAGCTTCCGGACTTTTTTTAGCAGCAGAGGCTGCGAAAAGGGGAATGGAAGTAACTTTATTGGAAAAAAATGATAGAGCCGGTAAAAAACTGCTTGCAACCGGCAATGGCAGATGCAATTATACCAATAGTAAAATAAATATAAATAGATTCCATGGTGAAAACCATAAATTTGCATTATCTGCAATCTCTAATTTCAACTATGATGATGCTGTTTCTTGGTTTGAAAGCCAAGGTGTAATCAATAGACTACTAAGTAAGGATCGTGCATATCCAAGGAGTTTACAGTCCAGTTCTATTTTGGAAGCTTTACTCTTGGCATGTAGGGAATATGGGGTTAATATAATATACAATTGTGATATTGACCATGTAAAACGTATTGAAAATGGATTTGAACTAATATCGAAAGATGGAAGAACTTTTGAAACGGATAAATTAGTACTTGCAACAGGCGGTAGCACATTGATAAATAGTGGATCGGATGGATCAGGTTATGATCTTGCGTTGAGCCTTGGTCATAGCATTATCGATATCGGTCCTTCAATAGTTCAGATGGTATTGAAAAATCATATAAAAAAGCTAACTGGAGTAAGGTTTGACGCTGGGTTACACCTTTTGGATGATGAGAAGATAGTAGCTTCGGATACGGATGAAGTACTATTTACAGATTATGGAATCTCAGGTCCTGCTGTCCTTCAGCTTTCAGGTAGAGCTATTCGAATTTTAAAAGCGGGAAGGAAAGCCGGATTTAAATTGGATCTTTTTCCTGAAATGAGCGTGGATGAACTTGCTCCTTATTATTCATATCTTTTCTCTATTGCAGGAAATAAAACGATCGGGGAAGTGTTAATCGGAGCAATCAACAATAAAGTAGTTGAGAATCTGCTCTCTAAAATGATAAAAATCGATGAACTTGCAAGTAGACTTGATTATCTTGAAATACAAAGTATATGCGAAAAACTTAAGGGAATTTATTTAGAGATAGATGGTCCATGGAAATTTGATGGTGCACAAGTGACAACCGGGGGTATCAATACAGAAGAGATTGATCCAAGCAGCATGGAATCAAAAATTGTTGATGGACTTTATTTTATAGGGGAAATAATAGACATAGATGGAGATTGTGGTGGTTTTAACTTACACTGGGCATGGGCTTCAGCATATCAAGTTGCCAATTCTCTATTAAAGGAGTAATAAAATGTTTCGAATGAAAAGAAAACTTACAAAATTAAATTTAATGGGAGATAAAGTAAGGGTAGGACTTGTAGGAGTTGGCAAGATGGGAAGAGGCCTTATTCATCAAATGTCCAGAATTGACGGAATGAGACCATCACTTATAGTCGATGAAATACCGGATAAGGCTTTTGAAGCGCTTACTACTGCCGGTGTTAGTAGAGATGATATTGTTGTTACAAATTCACTATCAAAAGCGAAGTTGGCACTGGAGAGTGATAAATTTATAGTTTCTGAAAACTATGAGCTTGGCTATCAATTAGATAAGATACAAGCCATGGTAGATGCTACAGGAAACCCTCCCTTTGGAGCAAAAATGGCTTATGAAACGCTAAATCACGGTAAGCATGTCATTATGTTAAATGTTGAATGCGATGCTGTAGTTGGACCAATTCTAAATATGGTTGCTAAGAAAAACGGGGTTGTATATACGGGATCAGCAGGAGACGAGCCGGGTGCAATTGTTGAACTTGCAGACTTTGCAATTGGGCTGGGTTTTGAGCTGCTTGCAGTTGGAAAGGGTAAGAACAATCCATTAAATAAATATATAACCGAAGATGATGTTAGAGAAGAGGCATTGAAAAAAGGACTTTATCCAAAGATTTTAACCAGCTTTATCGATGGAACAAACACGATGATAGAACTTAATTCAGTTTCAAATGCACTGGGCTTTGTTCCGGATGTTATGGGATGCCATGGAGTTACGACAAATCCCAAAGAGATAGCAGATGTATTTAAACTAAAGTCCCAAGGCGGGGTATTAAACGATTATGGAATAGTGGACTTTGCTTTTGGAATGGCACCCGGAGTGTTTGCAATAGTTACCTCAGAAGCTGAAGAAGTTAAAGAACTTATGAGTTATTTAAACATGGGAGAAGGACCTAACTATTCACTTTACAGACCATACCATCTAACCAGCCTGGAAACACCTATCACTATTTACGATGCGATTATAGAGAAAGAACCCACGATTGTACCACTGCAAGGACAAGTTTCAGACGTGATTACGGTAGCAAAAAGAGATCTCAAAAAGGGAGAAAAACTTGAAGGTATGGGAAGTAAGCAGGTCTATGGGACTTTGGTTAAACATACAGAACAAAGAGAAGGTAACTACCTGCCAATTGCACTTATAGGTAAAAACACAATTCTTTTAGAAGATGTAAAAAAGGACGAACTAATTAGGTACGATATGGTGAAACTGGACGAAGATTCACTCATAGTAAACTTAAGACAACAACAAGACGAATTAGGGCTCTAGAGGTGAAAGATGTATAATATAATAAATACTGACTCATATACCATAGAGGAAAAGTATGAGTATATAAGAACTTTAATAGATCAACAGCTTAATGAAGAGAAAAACAAAATGGCCAATCTTTCGAATATTTCTGCAATACTCATGGCGGTTTTGGAAGATTTAAACTGGGTTGGCTTTTATATAATGAATGACGGCGAACTGGTGCTAGGACCATTCCAAGGGCTTCCTGCTTGCAATAGAATAGCAGTAGGTAAAGGTGTATGTGGCACAGCAGTATCAACCAAAAGCTCTCAACTTGTACCAAATGTTGAGGAGTTTCCAG
>JAEZWM010000086.1 GCA_023443025.1 Bacillota bacterium | reverse complement strand
AGCATATTCGTCCGAAACTACAGTTGTTTCTATATCTATCTCTCTAAATCCTGCATTTTCTAAAATTTCATGTAACCTGTCCAAGGTTACTGCACCGGCAACTCAGGTACCATACATTTTTGGATCATCAAGTACTTCGCGGGGTAACGGTTCTGACAATGTAATATCAGATATCCCAATTCTTCCACCCGGCTTGAGCACCCTTAAAATTTCTGAATAAACCCTGTCCTTTTCAGTAGAAAGATTTATAACACAATTGCTAAGTACAATATCAGCAGTGTTGTCCGCAACAGGAAGATTTTCAATCTCGCCAAGTCTAAATTCTACATTGTTAAATTTTCTTTTCTTAGCTATTTGTCTGGCTTTTGTAACCATATCATAAGTCATATCGACCCCTATTACATAACCATCTTCCCCAACCTTTTTGGAGGCTATAAAGACATCCATTCCTTTACCACAGCCCAGGTCTACTACGATCTCTCCACTCACAGGTTGAGCTTTTTCTTGCGGATTACCACATCCAAGCCCCATATTCGCCTCTTCAGGTACCATTTCAAGTTCCTCTTTTGAATATCCAATAGCCACTCCAAGCTCATTTGCATCTACTTCTATGCCTGCTTTTTCGTTAGCAATGTTTTTATAGAAGGTGCTTACTGATTTTTTAATTTTATCATTATCTAATTTTTTATTGTCTTTAGTCATTATTCTCTCCATATATTATATTAGTAAAACCCATAATTATTTTAGCGGTCAACCCCCATATCAAAGGACTTATCCCCTCATATAGGAAGACATTTTTTACTACCGGATAGAATTTATAATTCTGACCATTAGGTAGCAGTTCATAAGGGAAATTATCAGGAAAACAAACTTCATAGTCATGGCTGTAATCAGTAGGAGCATTTTCTTTAAAATACTTACATTCGACAGAAAACACATTGGCCACTTCTTCGTTTAGTTTAAGTCTTGATAAGTCTTCATATTTATAATTGAAAACAAATGGATAAATTGCTCCGATAGGCTCTACAACAAAATCTGATTTTCCAACATATTCCAAATCCTCTTCAAGGATTCCAATCTCCTCTTCTATTTCACGTAGTACGCATTGATATAAAGACTCTCCGTCATCCCTTCTGCCTCCCGGTAGGGATACATCTCTTGGTTGAGAAACCATATCACTTCTTTGTTCAAAAATGATTCTCTTATTGTTTTCTGAACCAAAAAGTATAATTCCTACTGCATATTCTCTTGTAATACCAAATGGTTTAGGATTATATAGCGATAGTTTATTTAAATCCATCTTTAATTACCAATTATAAAACCTTTCTCATCTTTAATTACATTTAATTCAGTTTTGTAAAATTTATCAATTCGTATGAATCTGTCGTCCATTAGTTCATCTACCAATTTTTCGATACCTTTCAGTTCCCCTTGAACTTCCATATAAACACTTCCATCATATTCATTTTTAACAATTCCGGTCAAACCTATCCTATTTGCTATCGACATGGATTTGTAACGAAAACCAACCCCTTGAACTCTGCCATAAAATTCAATTTTGTATCTAATCATAATAACTCCTTAGAGTATGTCTAGTACATCAGCCAAATCGTCAACAATATAAGTCGCCCCTGCCGATTCCAGTTCTTCTTTTGAACCGAAACCATATGTTACACCTATGGAATCAATGCCATGAATCCGAGCTCCCTCGATATCATGGTGCCTGTCACCTATCATAATTGATACCCTTTTTTCGAGCTTATTATCCTCGATGGTATACTCTATAATGTCTTCCTTTCGGATTCTTGAACTGTCAAGAGTCGCTCCATGGATGCCATCAAAATAGTGATCAAGCTTAAAGTGAGAAAGTATTTTTTTTGCAAATACTTCAGGTTTTGCCGTGGTTACAAATAGTTTTTTACCACTTTCCTTAAGTTCTTTAAGTACTTGCTCTACTCCGTCATAGACGAAATTTTCTAATACACCATGCTCTCGATAGTATTTTCTATATTCTTCAATTGCAATAAGAGCATTTTCTTCACTAAAACCATAATTCTTCATAAAAGAATCCAATAGCGGTGGACCTATAAAAGAATAAAGATCATCTTCTATATAATCAACTTTAAAATAATTAAGTGCATTTTTTACTCCACGGATTATCCCGACTGAATTGTCTGATATCGTACCATCTAAATCAAAAAGTATATTACTATACATATATCCTCCAAATTTTATATTCAAAAACAGTATACCATATTTACAATATTAAAACCTGGCCTCTTATGATAAAATAAATATGTAAAAGGTATGGAAAAACCTATAAGAAAGGATGGTATAATGAAATCTTTTAGACGAGAACTAACGATCAACACTATAAACAGACGAGAATTCATAAACATAACCGGGGACGTACAATCAGCTGTAAACGAGAGTGGTATACGTGAGGGTTTATGCCTTGTTAATGCAATGCATATCACTGCTTCAGTTTTTATAAACGATGACGAATCCGGTCTACATCATGATTTTGAAGTATGGCTTGAAAAACTGGCACCCGAAAAACCATACGATATGTATAGACATAATGGTTACGAGGATAATGCAGATGGTCATCTTAAAAGACAGATAATGGGAAGAGAAGTTGTCGTTGCTATTACTGATGGTAAACTCGATTTTGGTCCTTGGGAACAAATTTTCTAAGGAGAATTCGACGGCAAAAGACCAAAGCGAATTCTAATTAAATTAATAGGTGAATAAAGAGTCCCACATGAGGACTCTTTTATTATATAGATTTTAATTCTTCCATCAGTTTTCCAAAAGCAGGTAGTGAATTTCTTATTACCGTTTCAGAAACGCAGTATGCCAGCCTTACATAACCAGGACCTGAAAATGCAGAACCCGGAACCATAAGTATATTATATTTTTTACCCATCTCGATAAACTTGGATTCATCTTCTATAGGTGACTTGACGAATAGATAAAAGGCACCCTGAGGCATAATGCATTCGTATCCAAGCTTTGTAAGTCCATTGTATAGAAGCTTTCTATTTCTATCATAAAAATCAAGATCTACACTTGCATTTATACACTTTGCTATTACTCTTTGAATCAACGAAGGAGCATTTACGAACCCCATTATTCTATTCGCAATTACCGCTGCAGCGATTATATCTTTAGAATACGCTGCTTCGTCAGGTATAACCAGATAACCTATCCTTTCACCCGGTAGTGATAATGATTTACTATATGAATAAGCCACTATGGTATCATCGTAGTA
>JAEZWM010000032.1 GCA_023443025.1 Bacillota bacterium | reverse complement strand
TGTATAAAACTGGATCGAGCCCTTTATTCTCCCATGTTTTATCCTGCCGACTACGGTTTTGTTCCTAATACACTTTCAGGCGATGGAGACCCCATCGACATATTGGTGCTTATGCAAAACCCAACCTTCCCGGGATGTCTTATCGAAGCAAGAGTAATTGGTATGTTCCTTATGACAGACGATAAAGGACAGGACGAAAAACTTATTGCAGTCCCCATCCATGACCCTAGATATGATGAGGTCCATAGCTTAGGAGATCTTAGCTCACATACAGAAAAAGAATTCGAACACTTTTTTAAAGAATATAAAAGACTTGAGAAAAAGGAAGTACACATCGACGGTTGGTTCAATGTAAGAGACGCTAAAAAAGCCTTACTCGAATCATATGAAAGATACGAATCTGAAAAAGCAAGCAATTAATAAAGCAAACGGACAATGTCTTAATTGACTTGTCCGTTGTTAATTTACTTTATTATTATTTGATATCCTTCAAACATTTCACTATCGAGCATAAACATGGATCTAATAATCTCTTTAGCAGATTCAGATGCTTGTGTAAGTAAGCCCTTTTCTATAACTTCATTTTCAATCTCTTCTTTCTGACTTGTCTGGAATGTAGTCATATCCTCTATTTTTATTGGATTGAAAAGACTGGATTTTTCATCAAAGACGGTGATGGAACTTTCATCAATTTCATGAGAAAGTATCTCTGCTTCAGGCATTTCAATTGTAATCTTTTCACCACTAACATCTACTTTTAATCCACGTAAATCAACACCTGCCTTCACCTCACCACTATATGCCAGAATAAACTTTTTGCTGGTAAACGGAAGTGTAAAGCCATAAACTTTACTATCATCCTCGAACTGTCCCATGTTTTTATAGTGATAATTAACTGTTCCAAGCTCTGTAATTTGCTCCAATCTGTTCTCAATCAATTCTGCAGTGATCACAGGCGGCTCCTCTTTAGCAAGCCTTTGACCTAAAAGCACTCCCCCCGCTAGTAATGCAATTACTAGGACTAATGATCCTATAATTCTCCCTGGTTTAAACATCTTACACCTCTATTATAATTAATTTGCAGGTCTATTATAGCAGATATGTTTAAAAAATAAAAACATTTTAAATTATATAGCTTTAATTTCGAAAAATGGTAAAAATTCCTTATAAATCCTTCTTATATATTTTAACAATCTTACTTCTAAAGACTTTATCCGATCTTCGCGACCACTCTATACCAATTGCCACTCTCAATTAACTTGTACTCTTTCTAGCTAAACCTAACTATCTGTTTTTATTTCTTACCTCGTGTATTTAAACATAAGTTTATAATCAAAGGACCAGATGATATATACCAACTGGCCCGTAGCTTAATTATTTTACAATGATGATTAACTTTTAGATTTTGATATTTTATCCGCGATTTCATACAACCAGTCTTCTTGTCCTCCGACTGCTCCTTTTCTTCCTGCTTCTTCTATGATTTCTCTATAGTCTACCTTAAACCTTTCAGCAGCTCTCTTTGCATGTAGCATAAAACTTGAGTATACCCCTGCATACCCTAGCATAAGAGGATCTTGAGTATTAGGCAGATTTATGCCATGACGACTTACTATTTCTTTTAATACAATTGCTGCATCCATGGTTTTGTAAAAATCTGCTGTCGTGGGGATTCCAGCCTTATTCAATACTCCAACAAGGGTTTCAGTTGAAGTATTACCTGCTCCGGCACCTAATCCGGCAAGCGAACCATCTATATAGGTTGCTCCAGCTTCTAATGCAGCCAACGAGTTTCCTATTGCAAGTCCAAGGTTGTTATGGGAGTGAAATCCTATATCCACTTTTAAGTTTTCTCTTAAAGCTGTTACTTTTTCTTTAACATCAGCGGGAATCATTGCTCCGGCTGAGTCCGTTACATACACAACATCAGCACCATAGGATTCCATTTTCTGAGCTTCTATTAGCACTCTTTCTACCGGTGCTCTATGAGCCATCATTAAGAATCCTACCGTTAAAAAACCAAGCTCTTTGGCAACCTTTATATGTTCCATAGATATATCGGCTTCTGTTACATGGGTCGCAATTCGAACAACTCTTGCACCGTATTCATACGCCTTTTCCATATCCGGAACGGTTCCAATACCAGGTAGCAGTAATACGGCAATTTTTGAATTCCTAACACTTTCTACTGCAACTTTTATTGCATCATAGTCGTCTTCTTTGGCGAAACCATAGTTAATTGTCGATCCGGTTAATCCATCTCCATGACCAAGCTCGATAATATCTATTCCTGCGTTATCTAAAGCTATACAGATTTCTTTTATTTCACTCAGACTAAATTGGTGTCTGACCGAGTGATTACCATCCCTTAAGGAGGTATCCGTTAATATAATCTTATTCATTTATACCCTCCATAAGTTTTTTCGCCTTTCTCTCTGCTATTTCAACTGCAGCAGAGTTGATTATGTCTAGATTTCCTGAATAGATTGGAAGATAATCGCCTAAACCTTCCACTTCTACCACTAGCATTACAATATCGTCGTCTTCATGTTTCAAAACAGGTTCCATCCTAAATCTAACTCCGGGAACATATTTTTTCATCTCTTCGAGTTTTTCAGCTAATGATCTTCTTATTTTGTCCACATCAATATTTCTAACCCTTGTATATATCGTATTACTCATGTATATCGGTGGCTCTGCAGGGTTTAGTATTATTAATACTTTGGCTTTATCCGCTCCGCCAACTTCTTCTAATGCTTTTTTAGTAGTTTGAGTAAATTCGTCAATGTTTGCCCTAGTACCCTTACCTGCACTCTTAGAGCTGATTGAAGATACAATCTCTGCGTAATATACATCGGCTACTTCGTTGATAGCAGACACAAATGGCGTAGTAGCTTGACCTGCACATGTAATTAGATTTAGATTATCCATTTCAAGTAATTCTTCATCCAAATTTACTGAGGGCACTACATATGGTCCCACTGCCGCAGGAGTTAAATCAATAGCAAATTTCTTATGCTCTTTTAATAGTGGTGCGTGTTGTAAATGTGCACTTGCACTTGTACAGTCAAAAACTATTTTAATTTCTTCTCTATCTAAAATCGCCTTGATGCCGTCTATGGATGTATTTATCCCCATTTTTTTTGCATGCTTTATACCATCCGACTCTCTAATATTAACTATAAGTTCCGGATGTAAGTACTCGCTCCTCTGGAGTTTATATAGAAGATCCAGCCCAATATTCCCAGGTCCTATAATCCCAACTTTTATCTTTTCCATTTACATTCCCCCGTATGCAGTTCAGCTACGTTAATCATAGTGAACTTATAAAGAAAGGCAACCTTAATAGAGCTAATTCTTCAGTATTAAAACACAAAAATACTGAACTCACTAGCTAAAATGTATTTTCTTTCAAGGTATTAATTTCTATTCAAAATCAACTTTTATTTTTCCAAACTCTCCAAAGTCACAAGTAAAACTATCACCGCCGGTTGCCGGTATTGCTGCACTCAACGCACCTGCCAGTATGATATCTCCACTATTCAAACTTACTCCATACTCGCTTAAGCTTTTAGCCAACCAAAGCACTGCATTTGCAGGATTCCCTAAAACAGCCGAACCAAATCCTGAATTAATTAGTTGATTGTTTTTATATAACTTCATTTCGATTTCTTTTAAATCAGTAATATTTGGATCGATTTTACAATCTGACAAGAGGTACATACCACATGATACATTATCCGCAATTGTATCTACAATAGTAAGTTTCCAATCCACAATCCTTGAACCAACTATCTCGATAGCCGGTACAATATATTCCGTAGCTTCTAAAACTTCTTCAACGGTACGCGCATCCCCAAGATCTTTCTTAAGTATAAAAGCAAGCTCCCCCTCTACCCTTGGTTGAAGAATTGCACCTCTTGGTATTTTTTGGTCACTCACTTCCATACTGTCGTATAAGAATCCAAAGTCAGGAGTATCAACACCAAGTGATTCCTGCATTGCTTTAGAAGTTAATCCGATTTTTTTACCGGTAATCTTTCTGCCCTCAGCAATCTTTTTTTCAATATTGATGATTTGTATTCTATATGCATCGTCAATACTTAAGTTTTCATATCTACTCGTTAATTGTTCTATAGGGACATTTGATAATTCAGCATCATATAGTTCTTGAGCAATTTTTTTATGATCAACCATAATACTACTCCTTCAACTGTGTTTTAGTCTCTTGTTATAAAGCCCTTAACCAATGCAGCAAACTCATCTGCTTTTTCAATTTGCGTCCAGTGTCCACAGCCTCCAAATACATGGAGTTCTGCATTTTCAAGTAGATTTATCAGTCTATATGAATTTTCAATAGGAACCACTTTGTCTTCTCTTCCATGTACAATCAAAGTTTTATTTTTTATTTTCTTTATCTCTTCATCTGTAAATGATAAATCATCAACTGAGCTTTGTCGTGGATGAGGGAACATAGAACTGAAAGCTTCTTGGAATCCCTCTTCAATACTGGCATTGTATCTAATCTCCGCTAACTCATCAGTCGCATACTGCTTATTAAAAGTAAATAAGTCTATAAGATTCTTCATATTTTCAACTGAAGGTTGGTATCCCCAAACCTCGTTTAATCCATAGCTTAAGTCAAATTCAACACCCATAGGCCCCATCATAATTAATTTTCTTACCCTACTTGGATGATTAATTGCTACCGATAGTGCCAATGAGCCACCAAATGAATTCCCAACAAAATCCGCTTGTTCTATATCTAAAGCGTCCATAAAATCAATTATTTGTTTCGTCCAAAGGTCTTTTCCATATGCTACATCATTAGGTTTAGAAGAGTACCCAAAGCCTATCATATCAATCCCGTAACAATGAGCTACTTCAGCAACCTTAGGAAGTACTAATCTCCAGTTGGCATATGCTGATACCCCCGGTCCCGAACCATGTATAAATATAAGTGGGAATCCATCTCCGTCTTCTAAATAGTTTGTTTGGAACTCCCCGGTTTTAACACTGTTTTGTACTTCTGGTCTTGTCATTTTTTCCTCCTTTAAAATCACTATCTAATATCTTAATTACATTAAAATACTATTATGTAAAATAAAATTAGAGCTAAAGTTCACTCTAATTTTATTTTACAATTATTTACAAATTACTTTTAAGTTAATACATTTAAGAAGTTTTCATTGAGTTCTTTTGTATAGTAGAATATTCCTGCACCTGCATTTTCTGCAGTCCACTCCCTAATTGGCATATCCGGGAAGTACTCATAACCTCCTGAAAAAGTTTCTAACCTATTCCCTGAAGGGTCAAAGAAATAAATAGTCTGACCTCTTGTTACTCCATGTCTCATAGGGCCTGCATCAATTTTTATATCATATCTGGACATAATATCTGCAGCATGGCCTATGGCATTCCAACTATCCAGATGGAATGAAGCATGGTGTAGTTTTCCTGGTTCAGGATAATTTAATAGAGCAACATCATGCCCTCTGTTGTTACCACTTAACCAAGCACAAATATATTCAGTTTTATCTTCAGTGTAAAGAACCTCAGTTATACTGAAGTCTAATACTTCGACAAACCAATTTGTAGTTTCTTTTTGGTTTGGTCCTGCAAGTAGAGCGTGGTCAAAGACTGTCGGAGCCATTCCCTTAGGTTCTACTTCCCATATATATGGGTTGTCTATCATAGGATGCTGCTCTGCCATCTCAACTTCAGAATAAACTCCTATATGATGCCCATTACCAACTTTAAAAACTTGGATTGTTCCAAATCCAGGCTGATCGTTTATCTCATATCTTTCATATCCAAATTTATCATCGGATTTTTTAATTACATCAGCTACTGTATCCTCGTTGTCTGCCTTAAACGCTATAAAATCTAAGCCTGCACTATCAGCTTCCCTAAGTACTACAGAATGATGATCAAACTCATCATATGCTTTAAACATTTCTCGACCATCTTCTGTTCTGCCTACATGTGTTAATCCAATCCTGTCTCTGTAGAATACTATAGATTCCTCCATGTTCAACACTCTAAGTTGCATCAACCCAGTTCTCAAAACACCCTTTAAAGCCATTTTTTACCTCCTTGTTTTTAATCCTAAGTATTTAAGCTCCATGTTTCCACTAGGGTATACCTTACATGCCAACAATTCACCACTTTCAATATCCTGACTAGTGATATGTGTCATACTCATTCTTTCAATCCTGTAGTTTCCCTTAATTATCCTTATCCTACAAATTCCACATCCACCACCTCTGCATCCATTCATAGGATGATTTGGTATTTGTCTGGCAACTGCCTTTACTATGTTATCGCCATCATATACCGGTATGAAAATGTTTTCATCTACTAGAAAAATTTTGAATTTAGCCATAATTTCTACCCCGAATTTCGAACTTTTAACTTTGTGCTATACTGTCGCACTTCGTTCTCTTTCTTGTAATTATAGTGTATAACGTTTTCATTCTTTTGTCAAGCCTTTTTATAAAATTTTAGTAAAACATTAAAATAAGGGCATAATAGACATGAACCTTATAATTCATCACCCCTATTTTGCCCTATTTATTATTCATTAAAAAAAGTTCTCTATGTTTTCTTTAGTTTTTAATAAATCTTCTATCATCTCTTCTAGATTATGTTCATCTTTCCTAAAAACCGGTATACTGATACTTAATGAAAAATTTACTTCACCTAGTTTATTCTCTATTGGAACACCTACACAGTATAGCTCTTCTTGACTCTCACAATTATCAATTGCGTATCCGTTCTTCTTTGCTTTTTCTAAATTAATCATCAATTTCTCAGGATCGGTTATGGTGTTTTCGGTATGTCTTTCCAAGTCATTACGTTCAAGGTATTCAATTATCTCCATGCGTGATCTCATGGACAGTATCGCTTTACCAACAGCTGTACAATAAAGTGGTCTTGATTGTCCAACTCCTGTATACACTCTTATCGATCTCTTTGACTCAATTTTTTCTAAGTAGTATACTTCATCTTTTGTACCAGCAACAAAGTGAATTGTCTCATTATATTTAGTAAAAAGTTCATCAAGATATGGTTTGGCATACTGTACGAGCTCGTCATTTAGCGTACCTTCAGATACAAGTGTAGCGAATCTATAGGTCAATTTATATTTATCAGTTTCCTGATTTTTAAAGATATATCCCAGAGATTCCAATGTTTTTATTAAACCGAAGGCTGTAGATTTATTCAAATCGAGTGCATTGGATATTTCCGTTACACCCATGCCATCGCTGTCTGCAATGGCTTCTAATATATTAAAAGCTCTTACAACCGACTGAATATTTCCTTTAGTCATCATTTTCTCCTTCATATATTACAGATATATAATAAATTCATAATAATTTTATATTATATCACAGTTTTTCTTCCGATAGCATACAATATAATTATAGGTCCTAATCAATTTATTTATTTTGCTCTTTTAAAGAGAGAAAGAAAGATTTTGATTTACTCCATAATAATCACAAATCCATTATTATAAAGTATTTCCCAACCATGAAGGTCAGCTATTCTTTTAACATTTGCGAGTCCCATACCTCTAAGCTTTTCTCCTGTTCTGCTCGCATCTCCGGTTATCATCGGCTCAAAAATCTTTTCCACTAGATCTTCAGGAATTCCAATGCCGTTATCCTTGAAAATCAGTTTTTTGTTTTTGTAATCAAAACCTATGGTTATTTTAACAGAACCTTTATTGTGGTAAACACTATTTTGTAATAGATTTTGGAGTATTCTTTCAAAAAGCTTTGGATCGAAATCTGTAATATATTTTTCATTTTCTTCAAATTCTATACTTATTACCGCATTGTTTTCAGAATACCAAATATAATTGTCTCCTACATATCTCCTTATAAATTCGAGAATATCTTCTGATTTTGGATTATACATTCCCTCTTCTGACAGTACAGAAAGATTAAGCATATCATTTATCCTATCACTGAGTATCCTACCATTTTTTTGAATTCCTTCGTAATACTTATGTTCGTCTTCTCCACTAACGAGTCCATCGGATAATGCATTTGAAAATGCTAATATAGTAGATAGCGGAGTTTTAACATCATGAGCAAGTCCTCTGAATAGTTCATCCTTTCTCTCTTCCTCTGCCCGTTTAATTTTTTCTAAATCCTTATTTAACGATTTAGACAATCTTCTAATTAAGTAAAAAAGTGAACTTATATACAGTATTAATGTAATTAAAATATAAACTAAAAACAGATTTGCCCTTTTTCCCATTGTTTTATTCATATCCACATTTACTGTATTATATATTACATCTGCAGGATACACTAATAGTAGCCTATATCCATTTTCTACATTGTATAATAGTGTAGTCTTTTCATCTTTTTTATTCTTTATTATATCGGTTATGCCCTTATTGCTCGACATCATATCCAGTAATTCACCGCTGGAATACTCTAATTTTGATTCTTTCGAATTATAGGATTTTATAACTTTTCCATCTTCATCAATAAGTAATCCATAACCACCTATTCTATTTATCTTATCCCAATCTAAATCCATTGAATTAAAGTTCTTCTTAATTGGAACATATTCGTATAATGATACAGAACCCGGATTAATAGCTACCATCAAGCCAAAGATTATCGCGGTGATTATGGTCAATACGATAAAGGAAGCCATAAACTTTAAGGTATTTTTTAAAATATTATTTGATTTCATTATATACTTCCTTCTCAAGCATATATCCTATGCCTCTAATGGTTTTAATTTTTTTAGGTTCTCTTGGATTTTCTTCTATTTTTTCCCTTAACTTACTGATATGCACCATAATGGTGTTATCGTCATTATAGTAAGGCTCATCCCAAAGCAGCTCGTAAATTTCATGTTTTGTAAACACCTTGCCCGGTCTTTTCATAAATAAGGATAATAACTGATATTCTTTGGCTGTGAGATCCAGTTTTTCACCATCTTTATAGATAGTTCTATCCTCGGTATTCCATGTTAGATTACCATTAATTACTTCAACTACATTTTCTTTTTTTATCCTTCTAAGAGCTACCATTACCCTTGCAAGTACCTCACCCGGATCAAAAGGTTTTTCAATATAATCATCCGCTCCCAAGTTCAAGCCTAGTATTTTATCTTGTACCTTCGTACGTGCTGACAGAAATATTATAGGGAAAGATCTTTTATCATCCAGACACTTTATAAGCTCAAACCCGTCCATTTCAGGCATCATAATATCAAGTATCATCAGAGAAATATCAGTATTTTCAACAAGTTCCAGAGCAGCTTTTCCATTTTCCGCTTCTAGTACATCGTATCCTGCATTTTCTAAATAAAGCTTAAGTACATCTCTTAGATCCTTCTCATCATCTACAACAAGAATTATATCTTTCATAACTCACCTCGTTAATCTGATAATAGTAAATCATCTAAACTAATGCTACCATCAAAACGGATTTCTTTCCACTCTTTTTCATTATCCAGTATATTTGCTTTTAAACATCCTGATCTATAGTACTTTTCATCACCATTTATAAATTGTCCTGAAAATTCTGTTTTTGCGTCATACTTCATTATCACGAGTGATGCTTCCTCAACATATCTTGCAGTACCTTCTATAAGCTCTCTATCGTTTACGTATTTTCTAAATATATCATAATCTTCCCCAAAAAAATCTTTTTCAAAAGCTAGTCTTACTGCTCTACTGGTAGCCCAAGCATCACTTTCACCGGTTTTGTGATACAGCTCCAGATCTGCCATCTCTTTTATCCATAAATTCTGAAAGGTTTCATTTTTATCGATACGTTTTAATAATTCAGAATATTTTTTAAAGTCATCTAAATCCTCGCTTTTTATATTTCCACTGTCGACATTAATTCCTGCAGCACCATTTTCCATTTGAAAACAGTGAAATGCCTCATGTACTAATACGGACTTGTATATTTTATTCCTCTCTTCAAGTGACAGGTCCCCTTTGTCTATTACTTTTCTTACTTGCGCCTCCGGAATAACTTTTATAACAGGTCCAATTTCAGTGTTTATAGCTGAGAGCGCTAAGACCATTATATCCGGTTGCTTTTTAATGGTTTCGCCATAGTAATACCTAAATTCAGATTTACCATAATTTACATCTATCGGGTATTTTTCCAGTTCGAATCCTTTCCAAATGCTATTGGTATCAATTTTTTGTGACTCTATTATTAAGTTTAGAGTGTTATCATCTATCCCCTTTGCAGAAGTTTTTACAAAACCGAATATCAAAAGCATACCAAATACAATATACATTATTTTATTTCTCATATCTACTCACCACCTTAACAATTATGAAACATGCCCCTATTAAACCCCATAAATAGATAAGGCCGCTAAAAAATAAATTCCAGTTAGAAAACTCCTTAAAGAAAACATCTCTTGCTAATTCTCCAAAATTGTCTATTGGAGGTACAAGTTTGATTAAACCGGTCATTACCTTTCCGAACATCCCCCCCATATTTCCTACTCCTATCAAAAGCATTCCCCTCAAAAATCCAACTCCTGAGATAAAAACTCCAAACAAGGCTGTAATCGCAGGTGCAAATATTAGAGACAGTAACGAAACAAAAACTGTTACTCCAAAACTAGCCAACAGATAAATCCCAATACTTCCCAAGTAACTTATAAGGCTAAACTCCATTCCCTTGATGAGAATGTTTACTGTCATTCCTATCGTTAAAATAAGAGCCATTATTATCGATAGAATTACATTACCTAGGATTCGACTAATGTACTGATCTGAGTAACTTAAACCATGTAATTTTAGCATCTCCATAGCGTTACCTTCTCTGTGTTTAGAGATAACTCCCATCGATAGACTAACCGCAGCCAGAGATGAAATCAATGTTAAGAACTGCCACTGATAACCAAATTGTGCATAATCAGAACTTACATCTACTGCATTTACTGTAAAAGTTCCACTCGTCATAATTGCTAATGATATAAGTCCCCCTATTACCGCGAAAATTATAAAAGTGTTTTTTCTTAAGTTTTCTTTAATATGTAGTTTAATCAATGCTAACATAGTTTTCCTCCTCAGCTAGGTTTAAAAACATCTCCTCAAGAGATTCTCTTTCAAATTCGCTTTTATCAAAATGTTTAATAATATTCTTCCCCATTATTATAATTCCTCTATCGCATACCTTCTCTACATCGTATAACAGATGAGAATTTAAAATTATTGTTTTATTTTTCTCTTTGAGTCTAGCAATTAACTCTTGCATTTGAATCTGTCCAAAAAAGTCTAATCCGGCTGAAGGTTCATCCAATAAGATTAAATCCGGTTCCCCTATCAGCGATTGAGCTACAGCAAGTCTTTGCTTCATTCCCTTGGAGTAGTTTTTAACTTGAGTATCTTTTTCTATTTCCAGTCCGACTATATTCATTAACTCCCGAGATTTTTCAGTTCTTTCTTTTTTTCCATATCCTCTTACTTCCATAAAATATTCTAGAACCTCTCTACCCTTTAAGATAGGAGGAAAGTCGGGTATCTCCGGAGAGTAGCTAATGCACTGTCCTTCTTCCATAATTATCTCTCCATCATAATCCTTATCCCAACCGAGTATCATCCTCATAAGTGTTGTTTTTCCAACTCCATTAGGTCCTATAAGAGCAAATACTTCTCCCTCTTTTAGTTCCAAACTCAGATTTTCATAAAGCTTTTTCTTACCAAATGATTTTCCTATATTGTTTAATTTTATTACCATCTCCATCACCTCAAATATAGTATAAAACACCAACCTTTAGTAAGCCTTGTGCTAACCTTAAGATAACCTTAAATAGTTGTGAGTAAGAGTTTTAAACAAAAAAATGACCGGGTATATTACACACCCGGTCATTTTTACTGTTATATGACTACTTTAAGTTCATTATAAAGTCTTTAATTATGTTCCTTACAACCGTTCTTCTATAATACTCGGTCGATCTCTTGTCGTCGATTGGAGAGATTATATTATCATAGTGCAAAAGGATATTGTCGATATCACCTTTTATTTCACTAATACTAAGACCTTTAAGCTTATCTTCAAACTCTCTGTCTCTTACAATCGTGTTCTTTACAGCACCTATTGCCATCCTGATATCTTTTAAGATATTTTCTTCGGTATTTGCAGAACCTACAAAGTCCACCTTTGATATTGAGCAAGCAGATCTTGGTCCAACTTTTTCATATGCTTCATTGTTGTATTTAATGTTGTTAAAAACTATCTCCCTTACCAGCTCGTTTTCTTTTAAAGCGGTTTTCCTTGCATCGGTTATAAACTCTTCGATTGGAAGTTCTCTGGTTCCATCAACGCTCTCAAGTATGAGAACTGCATCAAACGCATAAAATAGCGGCAGTGTATCACCAACGGGTGATGCATTACACACATTTCCAATAACAGAGGCCATATTTCTAAGTGCAGGGGATGCTACTTCTTCAACAATTTGTCTCAGTAGATTAGGAGTATCTTCCTTATCAAGAATCATCTTGTAAGTTACACCTGCACCAATTTTTACAGATTCGCCTACTTCATAATTCTTAATTTCCGGTATCTGATTTAGGAATAAATAGTTTGGAGTCCTGTTTCCTCTTACCATTAAATCCGTACCACCAAAGTACGGAATCACCTCTTCTTCAGCTCTCATCCTTACAGCATCCGCCCATGTTTTAGGAAGTCTATTTTCTACCATAAGCCCTCTCCCTCCACAGCAGCAAGTTTTACTGCATCAACAATCATATTGTAACCGGTGCATCTGCAAAGATTGCCTGAAAGCCCGGTTCTTATTTCAATTTCACTTGGCTTGGGGTTTTCATTTAGCAACGCTTCTGTAGCCATGACCATGCCCGGGATGCATATACCGCATTGAACAGCTCCGGATTTAGAATATGAATCGCTTATCATATTAAAACGCTCCGGTCTCATATTTTTAAAGCCTTCTATGGTCATAACTTCCTTTCCTGCAATGGATCCGAGTGCTACTAAACAAGAGTCGAACAATGCATCGTCAACTAGTACAGCACAAGCACCGCATTCTCCCTCACTACATCCTTCTTTTGTTCCCGTAAATCCAAATTCCTCCCTAATAACATCTAGAAGTCTTAGACCTGAAGGAGATTTGGAAACAACTTTTTCGCCATTTAGTATGAATTCTATCATTTATTTCTCCTCCTCAAGTCTCTCTATTATATATTCAGGTGTTACCGGTATTCTGTATAAATTTTTATTCAGAGCTGATTCAACTGCAAGTGAATATGCGGGAGCTCCTCCGTCAAGTGGTAACTCTCCGGCTCCCTTTCCTCCAAATGGTCCAAATTCAAATGGATTATAGGTAAATTCAATGTCGAAGTTTACGGTATCTAAGCAGGTTGGTATCATATAGTTTGACATACTCTTTTGCATTAGAAAACCATCTTTGGATTCCATCTTTTCCATAGAACCATAACCAATACCTTGTAATAGTCCACCTTCCATCTGGCCTCTTAGTATGTTGTAATCGGCCGGTGTCCCAACATCGTAGTTCCCCCAGACGCCTTTTAATTCTGTCATTCCTGTAACCGTATCTAATACCAAGTCCACTACATTTATTCCCCATGAATATGTCGGATATGCATCACCGCAGAATTTATCCATATCCCATGGTGTGGTTTCTGCTTCATCTCGATAGTGCTCCTCGATCAGTATTTCTCCCTCAGCCCATTGTTCTTTAAGTTTGAGAGACGCTCTTTGAATTAGTCTACCGACAACCATAAGAGATCTGGATGCAACTGTAGGGCCTGAGTCCGGTACAATTGAAGTGTCAGGAGTAATTACATTTACTTGAGATAACGGGAGTTCAAGAACTTCAGCGGCTATTTTGCTAAATGTGGTCTTGAGTCCTTGCCCGATATCGGTGTTACTTACCCTGATTTCTATCGAATCATCTTCTTTTTTTACAAGATGGATAATTGATTTTATAGAATCCCTCTCGGCTGAACCTGTAAAACCACATCCATGTAAAAATATTGAACAGCCAATTCCTCTTCTATACCTTCCGGAATCGTTCTTATATTCTTCATATTTCTTAAAGTATTCAGACTTGTTAAGAGTTTTTTCAAGCATTTCTTCAATAAGAACCGGCTCCCTAAAGGTTCCTCCTGTTGATGTCTTGTCTCCGGTTTTAGAGAAATATTTTTGCTTAAAAGAAACCGGTTCTTCACCTAGAGACCTTGCAATATGTGCCATATGAGACTCTATAGCATAGAGTGCTTGTGGTGCTCCAAAGCCTCTAAACGCTCCGTTTGGAACTGTATTGGACAGCATTATAGCTCCTCTAACTTTAACATTCGGAATATTATATACACCGGTTGCACATATTAACCCTCTTTGAAGAACAACGCTTGATAATCCCGGATATGCCCCTCCATCCATTATCATATCGATGTCCATGCCTAAGATCTCACCGGCATTTGACATTGCCGTCTTGATAATAGTCCTTGAAGGATGTCTTTTTGTAGTTACTGTCATATCCTCTCGTCTTTTAAATATAACCTTTACTTTTTTGCCTGTTTTGTGAGCAGCAAGAGCAGTTTGGCATGCCAACAATGAAGGATAATCCTCCTTACCTCCAAAGCCCCCGCCTGTTACCATCTGTCTGATTCTAACATGATCATCATCAAGTCCGAAAGCGTACGCTATTGCTGAATGAACATAATAAGGACACTGCATAGAACCATCAACATTCATGATTCCATCTTCAAAGTATGCAATCATAGCTTGAGGTTCAATATATGCTTGTTCTTGATAGCCGGTTCTAAGTGTCTCCTCTATTATATAGTCGGCATTTTCAAAAGCCTCATCGACTTCTCCGGCTGTGTAGCTGTATTCATGTGCAACTATTTTACTTTCTTCATAATCGGTTATTGCATTCAGTTCTTCATACTCAACTTCTACTTTAGAAGCAAGTTCATCAGCCAATAACTGTGTAGGTGCTAAAACCATTAAAATGGCTTCTCCCACATAGTTGACTTCATTTTCTGCAAATATAGGCTGATCATCCATTATAACAAGCGTACGATTGTAATCAACCGCATCATTATAATCGACAACATAACATCCATCCGGTATTTCAGGCATTTTAATGGAAACTATCTTTGCCTTAGGCATTTCTGAACGAACCATCTTGCCGTATAGAAAACCTTCCTCCTGAATATCGTCAGTATAAATTGCTTCTCCACTAATTTTTATATCATGATCTTTTTTCTTAACTGATTTAGAAATTCGGTGCATTTTATCACTTCCTTTTCTACAAACTGCATATTTGATACATATTTAGTCTCTTTATTTTCTCTTACCATCCTTAAACTCATCAGACATAAAGTATATCTTATCCTCTCCGGCTCTTACCGCTAGAAGTTCACAAATTATAGAGATTGCGATTTCCTTAGGTGTTCCTGTTCCTATATTTATACCAATTGGCATATTTAATCTGTTGACATTGGCATCACTGACACCATCAGCCTTGAGTCTGTCCATAATAAGTTTAACTTTTTTCCTACTACCCATCATACCTAAATACTTATAATTTTTCTCAACTAGAGCTCTTAAAACATCGTAATCATAAGCATGTGAAGGAGTCATAATCACAATATATGAATTTTTGTAGTCTATGTCATCGCTTAAATCATCAAATGGACATAGAACCTTGGAAACAGCTTCATACTCTGGAGCATTTAAATACTCTTCCCTGCTGTCAACCATAGTGATATTAAAATCCAGACCTTTTGCAACTTCAACTAGTGCCTTTCCAACATGTCCGGCTCCAAATATTATAAGTGAATCACCCGGTACGAAGTACTTTACATAGCCACTAGTCACCCCTCCACAAATCATTCCTATGTTTCCGGTTTCTGATAAATTATAGCTAAAGCTAAAATTCTCACCACTTTCCATATTTTCGAGCACTCTATTTATTACATTGTACTCTAGTGATCCTCCTCCTATAGTTCCTTCTATAGTTCCATCAGGAAATACCAGCATTAACTCTCCGTCCACACCTGGTGAGGAACCTGTATTCTCGGTTAAAATTACCATAGCGGTTTTCTCTCTGTTTTTTATTCTCTCATGAAGTATTGAAATAATATCCGTGTTCATTAATTCCTCCAAATATAACTAAATTTATCTACATCAAACAATCCCCGGTCGGTCAGTTTTAAGCTGGGTATTACTGGCAGTGCCATAAAACTAAGCGTCATTATTGGGTCTATCTCCTTATCAAATCCTAAGTCTTTGCAGTTATCGAGTATTTCCCTAAGCTTCTTATCGACATTTTCTATAGTATCTGAGGACATAATTCCTGCTATTTCAAGAGGCAAACTATCTAATATCTTGCCGCCGTTCACCAGCACAATTCCACCCCCGATTTTTTTAATTTCATCTATTACCGACATGATATCATCGTCATTACTGCCAATAATTATTAAATTATGCGAATCATGAGCGATGGTAGTACCAAGTGCTCCGTTAAAATCACCAAAGCCATTAATGGCTGACACCGCAATATTTTTTTCGCCGGTATGTCTGTTTATAACCACTAGTTTTTTTAGAGCATTATCGTAAATTGGATCCTCAGTATAAGTCACTGACTCTATTTTCTCAGCATCCGTAATTAAGCTGTCGGGAATTGCTTTAATGATATATAAATCTCCATCCATTTTAACTGGATCTAGAAATAAATCTTTTTTCTCAATTAACGGAAGGTTAACCGAGTCACCAACACTTTCTATTGGATATGGATGAGCTTCATATATAACCTCTCCATTATCCACGACTTTTTCTCCCTTTATATAAACATCTCTTATTTTAAAAGTATCTAAATCATCGAGAACAATAAAGTTAGCCAGATAATTTGGAGCAATTGCTCCAATATTTTTTATACCATATGCTACAGGGCCGTTAAATGCCCCCATCTTAATAGCATCTATAGGATCAATTCCTTCTTCCATTGCTATTCTGATATTATTATCTATCGATCCTTCGGTTAATAGAGACTCCGGATGTCTGTCGTCAGTACAGAAAAAACATCTGTCTATCGTATGTGAATTGACACCTTTTAAAAGTGTTCTTAGGTTTTTTGCTCCGGATGCTTCTCTAAGTTGTATATACATCCCCAGCCTAAGCCTCTCATTCATTTCTTCTACGGTTGAGCACTCATGTTCAGTATGGATTTTTGATACAAAATAGGCATTTAATTTATTACCTGTTAACATTGGTCCATGGCCATCTATTACCATGTCCTGAAAAGCTTCTAGTTTCTTAATGACCTCTTCATCTCGTTCAATCACACCTTCATAGTCCATCATCTCTCCAAGACCAACTACTCTTTTATGAGTCTTATACTCCTCGAGATCTTCTGCATCTAAAACGCCGCCCGATGTTTCGAGTTTCGTTACAGGAACACATGATGGTAGCATGAAGTACACATTAACCGGTAGATCTTCAGTTGCATTAAGCATATAATCAAGACCGACTTCTCCCTTTACATTTGCAATTTCATGAGGATCTGCAATGATACTTGATACTCCTGATTTTAAAAGTATCTTTGTAAACTCAGCCGGTGACACCATAGACGATTCTATGTGTACATGCCCATCAAATAGAGTTGGACAAACGATTTTACCACCGATATCGATATTATTTATGCCTTCATATTCTCCTATAGCAACTATCACACCTTCTTCCACTGCGATATCAGCCATATAGAATTCACTCGTAAAAACATTTGCGATTTTACAATTTTTAAAAACAATATCCGCTTTTTCGTTTCCTAGTGCTATTTTAATTTTTTTATTTAAATTTTGCATATTATCACCTCTAATAATGAGATACCTCATTTATGTACAGGGGCATAAGCCCCAAATTTTAAACAAATATTAGTTTTAATATGAAAATAACCGCAAGTATATACATTAAAATTGAAACATCTTTAAATTTGCCTGTAAGAACTTTAAGTAATACATAAGAAATCATACCAAATACTATTCCTTCAGCAATACTATATGCAAAAGGCATCATAGTAATGGTTAAGAAGGCAGGTATTGCTTCTGTAAAATCAGAAAAATCAATATCTTTTATTGGAGTCATCATAAATAGTCCTACTATAATCAGTGCCGGTGCGGTCGCTGATCCGGGAACTATTGCAAATATTGGGAATAAGAATAGGCATATAAAGAAGAAGAATGCTGTTGAAACCGAAGTTAAACCTGTTCTTCCTCCATCAGCTACTCCCGATGCAGACTCTACATAAGTCGTAACAGTACTTGTTCCAAGTAATGCACCTGCTGTTGTACCAACTGCATCAGCTAGTAGTGCTTTACCGGCTTTTGGTAATTGTCCTTTATCATCAAGCATTTCAGCTTTGGTCGCTACACCAATAAGCGTTCCAATAGTGTCGAAAATATCTACAAATAAAAATGTGAATACAATAACAGCCATTTCAAAAGTGAAAATATTTTTGAATTCCAATTGCATTGCAACTGATGAAAGTGATGGTGGCATCGAGAATAGTTTCTCAGGTAAACTGGTTACCCCAAGAATAATTGCAAGGATTGTAGATCCCAAAATACCAACTAGTATTGCTCCCCTAAAGTTCATCGCAAGAAGAACTCCGGTTAATATCAGTCCAAATAGTGTTACAATTACAGGACCACTTGTAACTTGTCCAAGTCCAAGTATTGTTCCTTCTCCATTAACTACCAGTCCGGAGTTCGAAAATCCTATAAGTGCTATGAATAACCCAATACCTACTGAAACAGCCTTTTTCAAAGTCAATGGGATGGCATTGAATATCGCTTCTCTAACTTTAAACAGCGACATAAGTAAGAAGATAATCCCCTCTAAAAATACAGCTGTAAGTGCAAATTGCCAAGTATGTCCTCCACCAAGAACTACTGAGTAGGCAAAAAATGCGTTAAGTCCCATGCCCGCAGAAAGTGCAAATGGATAGTTTGCTAAGAAAGCCATCAACAAAGTTGCGATAACACTGGCAATTATAGTGGCTGTAAATACTCCACCCGGATCCATACCGGCATCAGCTAGAATCAATGGGTTGACTGCAAGGATATAGGACATTGTCATAAAGGTTGTAATACCTGCTAAAAACTCGGTCCTAACAGTGGTGTTGTTTTCCTTGAGTCTAAATGTTTTTTCTAAAAAACCATTGTCGTTCATTTCTCTCCTCCAAAATTTATTTTATAAAACTTGGTTTATCCAAGATTTTACCATTGAAATATCTTTCGATAATATTCCTATCATCTCCTCTGTAGATAAACATTTCTAATCTTTCATTAAGACTTGGATTCTCCCTTATATTATAAGAGCTATCATCAATTATAAGAGCGTCAAAATGATTTCCATTTTCAAATGAGCCTGTATTATCAAAAAACTTGCCTCCACCTTTTGTGGCAAGGTAAAACACATCTGCTATATCAAGTATATGAGAACTGTCTTCTGTATAAATGCTTAATAGCTTAGAGGCTTTAATGGCATCAACCATAACTCTGTTCATCGATAAAGAATCACCCGCAGCTATATCCGATCCAAGACCTACATTTATTCCCATGTCCATAACTCTTTTTGTCTGCATTATTCCTGAAGTCAAGTTCATATTAGATGATGGACAGTGAGCAATGAATACATTTTGATCCTTCATTACCTTTAATTCATCATCTGTACTGAATATTGAATGAGCCATTATTGTTTTTGAATCCCTTACAAGGCCTCTAATTTTATATGCATCAAGATAATTACTCGAATCAGGCACTAACTCCTTAACCCATTCTATTTCATTTAGATTCTCATTTAAATGCGACTGAACTCCTATTGATGTTTCACTAGCTAACTTACCTAACTCTTCGAGAAGTTCATTCGAGCAAGATGGTATAAATCTAGGTGTGATAATCGGCTTAATCCTATTGTTAATTTTGTGAAACTTTTCTATAATTTCCTTCGTATCGGCATAGGAGTCTTCACTTGTTTCAAAAAGGGTTTCAATCGAGTTTCTGTCCATATTTGTTTTCCCTACATATGCAGCCATTCCGGAATTATCGAGCATATCCATTAAAAGAAGAGTAGCTTCTTTATGAAGTGAAGAAAATATACAGGATCTTAAAGTTCCATAATTATATAAATCCCTTATAAAGAAAGAAAATACCTTTTTAGCATATTCTAAATTATTAAATTTCTCTTCTTCGGGATAAGTGTATGTCTTTAACCATGGTAATAGTGGCAAGTCTAATCCCAAGCCAATGTTGGCATATTGTACACTATGTAGATGAAGGTCTACAAAAGAAGGAATAATAAATTTCTCTTTGTAATCAATTACTTCCAAACCATTATACTCGTCCGGCAATAGTGGATAATTATTAACAATAACTCCATTATCAATTATCATGTATCTATCGCGTAGTATTTCTAACTTTGAACTTGTTGGTGTATGTATAAAGTTGCCTTTTACTACAGTTTTCATTTCTTTCACCTTTAATTAGTCAATCACATTATATTAATTAATCTAGGAAATTGTTTTTACGTATACATTTAGTATATCATGATTATTCGTTTTATGCAGATATTTTCGGCTATTTATACAATATATTTACAATTATTTTATATAATACTAGTAAAATGTGGAAATTTTTATACAAAATACATATAACACATTGATTTTGAAAGTTTTGTCACAAAAAGACAGAAAGGTAGCAATATCTGCTACCTACCATCTAATTATTATATTAAATTATGAAAGGAGATTAATGAGTCTCATTAAAATTACTTTTCGTAAGATTCTCTTTCTCTCTGCTCCTGCGCAATAGTCTTCTTCGGCATAATAATATTTAGGAAGAATACTATTGTAGTAGCTATTACTACAGGAGATGCTCCGAATACCATTTTAAACCAATCAGGGAACATTGCTATTGCACCTTCAGTGCCTGTCATACCAACTCCAAGAGCTACTGCAAGTCCTACAATTGTTAAGTTTCTTGTAGACATTTCACCTTGCGTTATAAGTCTCATACCGGTCATAGTTATCATTGCAAATACCGATATAGTAGCTCCACCAAGAACAGGATATGGAACAGTTGTCATTACAGCACCAAACTTAGGAATTAATCCTGCTACTAGAATTATTGCCGCTGCAAGTTTAAACACAAATAAACTAACTACTTTTGTCATAGATACAATACCTACGTTCTGGCTGAATGATGCAGTTGGTAGTCCTCCAAATGCAGAAGCTATTACTGATGCAAGTCCATTTCCTTTGATTGCCCCTGAAAGTTCTTCATCAGTTGCTTCTCTGTTCAAACCACCCATTGTAGTAGCTGAGAAGTCCCCTACAGCCTGTACCGCGTTTACAATATACATTACTACCATAGATATCACTGCCGTCGTATGGAATTCGTATCCAAAGTAAAATGGCTTAGGCAGTGCAAACCATCCTGCTGCACTTAAGTTATCAAAGTTAACCATTCCAAGAGCAAGAGCTAGTACATATCCCGCAATCATTCCTATAAGAATAGCTGCTAGTTTAATCATTCCTTTACCGAACATATTACAAATAAGTACAACTACAAGTGTGAATACTGCTACTCCCCAGAATTTTAGATCACCGAATTCCGGATGACCTACTCCACCCGCCATGTATCTGATTCCTACGGGATAAAGTGATAGACCTATTGTAAATACAACTGTACCTGCAACTATTGGAGGGAAGAATCCTCTTATCTGTTTAATGAAAATACCAACGAAAATAGAAACAATCGCTCCAATTAATTGTGCCCCAAATACAGCCTTAATACCATAAGCAGCACCTATAGTTGTCAAAACAGGTATGTATGAAAAACTAATACCCATTATTACAGGAAGTCTTGCGCCAAAACCAAATACAGGTACCAACTGTAAAAATGTTGAAAGAGCTGCTACAATCATACCTACTTGAATCATCATTACTTGCTCTTCAGGGGTTAAACCTGTAGCCCCTGCTATAATGATAGAAGGTACAATATTTCCTACAAGCATGGCTAAAACATGCTGTAATGCTAGTGGTAATGCTTTAGCTATCGACGGTTTACCGTCCAGTTCAAAAACTGAATTACTAATACTTTTTTCCATGATTTCTCCCATTTTCGGAAAGGGCAGAGTACCTACCCTTTCCTTTTTTTGTTTTTAATCCTCTGTTCTTTTATAAAATATGCTATTTTCAGATAATTGTTGATCTTACATATTTGGCCAGATTTTTGCTGCGCCTTCTCTTGATCTTGCAAGAATAGCTTCTTCGTCAATGTCTACAAAATTTCTGTCTTTTAGAATTAACTTTCCGTTTATTATTACATCATTTGTAAGTCTTCCAGTCATACCAAATAATGCATGACCGTAGAAGTTATCTCCACTAAATGGCGTAAGTGGATTATACTCTAAAGTTATAATGTCGGCAGCAGCACCTTTTTTAATTACTCCAAGCTCCGGTCCACCAAGAACATTTTTAGCAATTACCGGATTGTTTACAAATTGCATTGTCATTGTTTCCATGAAACCTACAGTTGGCGTACATAGATGGTGTCTATGAAGGATATTTGCAACCTTCATTGACTCGAACATATCATGAGTATATGCGTCAGTTCCAAGTCCTAGTCTTACACCTTTTTCCAGCATTTGTATAGCCGGAGTACATCCTACTGCGTTACCCATGTTGGATTCAGGGTTATGAACACAATTAGTATCAGTATCTTTTAATAGTTCAATTTCTCTACCATTTATATGAATACAATGTACTGCGATACTCTTGTTGCCTAACAGTCCCCAGTCATAGAATCTTTCTACAATTCTTCTTCCATATGTCTGCACACAGTGCATTTGGTCTTTTAGTCCTTCTGCTACGTGTACGTGATATCCTGCATCTACGCCTTCCATAGCTTCTCTTGCTTTTTCAAGGGTTTTATCTGAAACCGTAAAAGATGCATGTAGACCAAACATACCTTTTATCATATTCTGATCGTCATTTGCATATGCTTTAATAAAGTCAACGTTTTCCTTAATTTGTTGATCGGTTATTTCTTCGCCGTCTCTATCTGATACTTCGTAGCAAAGTGAAGTTCTAATACCAATTTTTTTGGCTACATCAGCAATTCTAAATAATGATCCTTCTGTGTGATATGGACTTGCGTGGTGATCGATTACTGTTGTCGTACCATTTCTAATAGACTCCATATAAGTAGTGTATGCATTTAATTCTGTGTCTTCAAGTGTCAGTTTTTTGTCCAGATTCCACCATAGGTTTTCAAGTATTTCATTGAAGTCTCTTTGTGGCTTGTCTACTGACATTCCTCTAGCATATGCACTATAAATATGGGTATGAGCATTTATCATCCCCGGCATTATAAGTTTTCCTTTTACATCAAGAACTTCTTCCCCCGGATACTTTTCTTTTAATTGTTCGAATTCTCCGACTTCTTCCACTAAACCATCTACGATGTAGACAGCCCCATTTTCTAAATATAGATTGTCAGGGTCATTAGTATAAAGTCTACCATTACCAATTATCATATTGAGCTCCTTCCCATTTATTCCCCTCCCACCACTTGGTGGAAGGGGATGTTTTTTATTAATGTTTTAAATAATATGCGTAATCTTTTAGTAATACATCTAGGTAAGCTTTTAGATCTTCGTCTAAATTACCTTCGCCTAATTTGTACTCAAATATGCTTTCATCTCTTCCTCTTACCTTGAAAGTATCTTCAGATAATCTTAGGAATCCTACATTTGTTGAGTCTACAAAGTCTTCTTCAGTCCAGAATACGGTTACTTTATCCTTATATGGATCTCCTGTATGTGGACAGAATACACCACAGTTACCACATTCATTACACATACCATCTATATGAACGATTTGATGAGGGTTTTTGTATCCGTTAACAGCTATTGCAACATTTGCTCTGTTAGGACATACTTCTGTACAAATCTCACAAACCTGATCACATTTTAGACATCTGTTTCCTTCATCTTGACCTTCTCTAACCAGTTCAAGGATTCCCCTCTTGCCGTAGATAGTGTCGATTGATTCAGGAACTTCTACTTTTACAAAGTCGTTTTCAAGATTTTCTTTCTCAAGAATATCCATTGTAACTGCTTTTGCATCTGCTAGTGCTTTTACTATTGTAGATGGACCGCTCTTACAGTCACCAATTACATATACTCTTTCAACTGATGATTCTCTAGCATCGTTTAATACAACTCTTCCTCTATCATCTAGTTTTATATTGTTTTTCTCAAAATCAGAAACATCTACTTTAGCTCCAGTAGCTCCGATAACAGTATCAAACTCAAGCTCTACCATTTCACCGGTACCATTTACGGCTTTTCTACCGGATGCATCGAATTCGCCTAGTTCCATTTTTTCACAAACCAATACTTTTTTATCATAGCTAACCGGTGCTAAAAGTTCTAGTATTTCGATTCCTTCTTCTTTAACATCATTGACATCTTCTTGCATTGCCGGCATGTAGCTTTCGGTTCTTCTATAAACTAAATTTACTTTTTCTACACCAAGTCTATGAGCTAGTCTAGCACAGTCCATAGCAACGTCTCCGGCTCCAACTACAGCTACGGATTTACCTAAATCCATACCACTTTCATTTTTGGTTTCCCATAGGAATTCCAATGCATCAACTACATTTTCTTGTCCTTCCTTAACAGGAGAGTTACCAGGTTTCCAAGCACCGGTAGCTACAACTACATAATCATACTTGCTCTTTAAATCTTCGAGATCATAATTTGGATCTACACCAAACTTGAATTCTACACCATTAGCAACTGCTAATTGATAGTCTCTTTCTATGACATCATATGGAATTCTAAACTCAGGGATTATATAGTTTACAATACCGAATGGTTTTTCTCTCTTCTCAAGTACTTCAACTTGAACTCCATTTCTTCTTAGGTAAAGTGCTGCTGCTATACCTGCAGGACCTGCACCAATTATACCTACTTTTGCATCTGATTTTATTGGGTTAGCTTTAATGCTCTTAATAAATGCATCTTGAGCGTTTTCAGTTGCAATCTTCTTCATATTTCTAATTTGAAGAGATTTTTCATAATCTACTCTGGTACATTTTTCTTGACATGTATGGCTACAAAGCAGTCCTAGTATAGAAGGTGTAGCATTATCTATAGCTATAACTTTCATTGCTTCGTCGTACTTTCCATCAGCAACTAATTGTAAATACTCAGGAATTTGCTGATTAATCGGACATCCACCATCTTTACAAGGAGCTTTGAAACAATCAACCAATGGAAGTTTTGACTCAGTCTTTCTAGAAGCTACCTTTTCTCTGTAAAGTTTGTGAGTTCTTGCAGCATTTAAAATTTGTTCTTTGACTTCTTGAAGTTTCTTAACATCGATTCCTTCATAGTCTTTTAAAACTGATTCGCTAACTTTTGCAAGTTGAGTAAATCTTTCGTATCCACCCGGCTTAAGAATGGTAGTTGCCATAGTAATTGGCTGAATACCAGCTTCTAACAGACCGGTAATGTTTAGTGAATCTATACCGCCTGAGTAAGAAATTGGAATTCTTCCATCAAATGCTGTTGAAATCTTTTCAGCAAGACTTATAGATAATGGAAGAAGTGATCTACCTGACATATACATTTCCTCTGATGGTAATTCGTTTCTCTTAACATCAACCGGACAAGTATTTGTAATCTTTAGACCAAATTTCAAATCGTTTTCAGCAGCTACGTCCATTAGTCTTTCTATCATCTTTACTGCATCTTCATATTGTAAGTCATGAGTAAAGTGATGGTCAGTGAAAGAAATATAGTCATAGCCTAGGCTATTTAATGTATTTCTAGCATACTCGTAACCAAGCATCGTTGGGTTGAACTTAACGAATGTATGCAGATTTTTAACTGTTAATAAGTAATTTGCAATTTTTTCTATTTCATCTTTTGGACAACCGTGAAGGGTTGAAAGAGTTATTGAATTTGAAACTCTTGGTGAAATAGCTTCTAAATGTTCTTTATTGAATCTTTCAAATTTATCTAAGTTCTCATTTAAATAATCAACACAAGCTCTGAATACTTCTGTTCCTGAAGCATCTTTTAAACCTTCTATATAGTTGTCTATTTTCTCGCTCTTGATTCCTTCAAGATCATATCCAACACTCATGTTGTAAGTAAAGTCTTTTTTATCGCTAATTCCAAGCTCAGTCGCTAATACATGGATTGCAAAGTATGCTTTTACATATTCAGCAAAAGCTTCTTCTACTTTAAGTTCAGTTGACCACTCACAGTTGTAACATTCATCTTCTGCAAATATACATGGTCTAGCTACTGCTTCTTGAATTTGTTCACCGTCCATGATTTGAACTGTTTTGATTTCGATAAATCTTGCACCTGTTAGATAAGATGCGATTATGTTTTGTGCTAATTGTGACTGTGGGCCTGCAGCAGGTCCTACCGGTGATGACAGTTCTTCACCAAAAACTGACATAAATGATTTACTGTTTTTATAGAATTTTTCTTTTTTAACGCCAAAAATAGTTCCGTATTTTTTATATTCCTCTAGGCTCCATTCTATTAAATGTCCAAAGGAAATCGGTCTCATAAATTCACTCATATTGTTACCCCTCTATTTTTTAATCACAGTTCCTGTTTTTCCACTTAGCCCTTCACTTGCTTTTTCTAAAGAAGTGATAAGTGTGCTTCTTCCTTCTTTTGACTCTGCAAACGCTATCGCAGCTCTGATCTTAGGAAGCATTGACCCTTCTGCAAACTCTTTATCTTCAATGTATTTATTAGCTTCTTCAATTGTTATATTATCAAGCCATTTTTCATCCGGTTTACCAAAACTAATGGCTACCTTTTCTACCGCCGTCAATATGATAAGGGTATCCGCATCTACAGTTTCAGCAAGTCTAACTGAGGTTAAATCCTTATCTATTACAGCGTCTACTCCCTCAAGTGATCCGTCTCTATAAACTACAGGAATTCCACCGCCGCCTCCGGCAATTACTACAACTCCTGCATCTACAAGTTTCTTAACTGCTTCGCCTTCAACTATTTCTACCGGTTCAGGTGATGCAACAACTTGTCTATATCCTCTACCGGCATCCTCAACTACAGTTACTCCGGTTTCTGCTAATTTATCCGCTTCTTCTTTAGTCATGAAACTTCCGATTGGTTTTGTCGGGTTATTAAATGACTTGTCATTTTCGTCAACCAATACTTGTGTTACAAGTGATACTACACTAATGTCCAGATTTCTTGATTTTAACTCATTATGAAGAGCTGATTGTAAATGAAAGCCTATGTATCCTTCACTCATAGCTCCACATTCAGGAAATGGCATTTCAGGTATAGTTTCATCATTCTTGCTTGCTGTGTCCATAGCTTTCTTAATCATTCCGACCTGTGGTCCGTTACCATGACATATGGTTACTCTTGCACCACTTTCAATAAGGTCTACAATTGATTTTGAAGTGTGTTTAACAGCATTTTTTTGCTCTTCAGGAGAATTGCCCAGTGCGTTTCCTCCAAGAGCTATTACTACTTTTTGTCCCATAAATGTCTCCTCAAAATTAGGATTTAGAGGGGATTAAAATCCCCTCGTAATTCTATTATTCAGCAACGTATGCAGATGGTAATGCTGCATAAACAGCTGCACTTTGTACTAGATCGTCTTTCCAAGTAACTTCGTTTGGAGCGTGAGCTTGAGCTTCAGCACCAGGTCCAAATCCTATAACAGGAATATTATGTCTACCCATTATAGCAACACCGTTAGTTGAGAAAGTCCATTTGTCTGTAAGAGGTCTAGCTTTTCTCATTTCGATTTGGCTCGCTGGACCTTGTCTCTCATCGCCGTAAAGTCCCTTATGAGCTGCTTCTAGAGCTTTAGTTACTTTGTGATCTTCAGGAATTACCCAAGTTGGGAAGTAAGCATCTTGCTCATATGATAATCCTGTCCATGATGGTCTTGCGTATTTGTATAGAGAAACTTTAGCACCATGCTTTTTAACAGATGGTAGGTTTTCAATTTCTTCTATACAGTATTCCCAAGATTCACCGGCAGTCATTCTTCTATCTAGAGAGATTGAACATGAGTCTGCAACAGCACATCTTGATGGTGAAGTGTAGAAGATTTGAGAAGTAGTAACAGTTCCTCTTCCAAGGAAGTTAGCTTCTTTCCACTCAGGATTGTATTTTTCGTCTAGCATTTTTACAAGTCCTTTAATTTCAACGCCTTCAGCTGGGTTTTCATTAAGAGCTTCAACTTCTTTAAGAATGTCAGCCATCATATAGATAGCATTTTTTCCTCTTTCAGGTGCTGAACCGTGACAAGAAACTCCTTGTACGTCAACTCTGATTTCCATTCTTCCTCTTTGACCTCTGTAGATTCCACCATCTGTAGGCTCAGTAGAAACTACGAATTCAGGTCTAATGTTTTCTTGCTCTATCATGTATAGCCAGCAGTTACCATCACAGTCTTCTTCTTGAACTGTTCCTGTAACTAGTACTCTATATTTATCATTTAGAAGATCAAGGTCTTTCATAACTTTAGCGCCGTATACTGCAGAAACAATACCGCCTAATTGGTCAGAAGTTCCTCTACCACCGATAGTACTTTCGTCTTCAAATCCTTCATATGGATCGAATTCCCAGTTGTCGATATTACCGATACCAACTGTATCTATATGAGCGTCAAATGCGATTTGCTTTTCGCCTGTACCCATTTCACCAAGTACATTACCTTGTTTGTCAATCCAAGCTTTGTTGAATCCAACTTTTTCCATTTCTTCTTTAATTCTCTTAGCTTTATCGCCTTCTTCACAGCTTTCACCTTTTAGAAGGATAAGGTCTCTAAGGAATTTAGTCATGTCTTCTCTATAACTTTCAGCTTGTGCTTTTATTGCTTCAAAATCTAAATTTAACTCTGGCATATTTTATTCTCCTTGTAATGTTTTAGTAAAAGTAGAAGTGAGATAAGTAGGCCTTAGCTCACTCTACTCGATATTTTATATTTTCTTATGCTTTAACTCTTTTTACAGCTGCGTCGTTTAGTTCTTTAAGAACTTTTTCAGCGTTTTTCATCTTTTGTAAGAAGATCATAGCTGCAATTACATATGGCTTATAGCTAGCTTCTTTGTATAGAGGAATTCTGTATCTATCGAATACAGACTCGTCAACTTCACCTAGTTCACAGCTAAGTCCTGTGATGTCAGCTGGTAGACAGTGCATGTAAAGCGCCTTACCATCCTTTGTTTTCTTCATTAATTCTTCAGTACAAGCCCAGTCAGTGTATTCAGCGTTTTGCTTTAATAGTTCTTGCTCAAGAACGTCGATTTCATCAAATTTACCGTCACCGTAAAGTACAGTTCTCTTTTCCATAGCTGCAAATGGTGCCCAGCTCTTTGGATATACGATGTCAGCGTCAACAAAAGCTTCTTCCATTGAGTTTGTCTTAGTGAATTTTCCACCGTATTGTTCAGCATTTTTCTTAGCGATTTCTTCAACTTCAGGCATTACTTCGTATCCTTCCGGATGCGCAAGAACTACGTCCATACCGAATCTAGTCATAAGACCGATAATACCTTGAGGTACTGAAAGTGGTTTACCATATGAAGGAGAGTATGCCCAAGTCATAGCAATTTTCTTACCCTTAAGGTTTTCAACTCCACCAAACTCATGGATGATGTGAAGCATATCTGCCATTGTTTGAGTTGGGTGATCTATATCACATTGTAGGTTAACGATAGTTGGTCTTTGCTCAAGAACTCCGTCATTATGTCCTTCTTGTACATATTCAGAAACATTCTTCATGTAAGTATGTCCTTTACCGATGTACATGTCATCTCTAATGCCGATAACATCAGCCATGAATGAGATCATATTTGCAGTTTCTTTAACTGTTTCACCGTGAGCAATTTGAGATTTTCCTTCGTCAAGGTCTTGAATTTCAAGTCCTAGCATATTACATGCAGAAGAGAATGAGAATCTGGTTCTAGTTGAGTTATCTCTAAATAGTGAGATACCTAGTCCTGAATCAAAAATTTTAGTTGAAATGTTGTTTTCTCTTAAATGTCTAAGAGCATCAGCTACTGTAAAGATAGCTTCTAGTTCGTCTTGAGTTTTGTCCCAAGTGTGTAGGAAGTCTTCGTGATAAAGGTTAGCGTAATCAAGTGTACCAAGTTTTTCTAATAATTGTTCAAAATTCATGTTATCTATCTCCTTTTAATATTAATAATTTGGATTCTTTCCGTCCCATACAACTTCTCTATAGTGTTTAGCATCAGTGTCACCTTCAGTACTGATTACTAAAACAACAGAGTTTTCATCTAGTCCTATTGCATTTTTAAATTCTTCAAGGTCAGGTTTTACCATTAATTGGGAAACTACTCCAAGAGGTGCAGCTCCACTTTCTCCTGAAATTACTTTTTTATCATCTCCCACCGGATTTCCAAGAACTCTCATTCCATGAGCAGCAGAATTATCAGGTACGGACATAAAGTGTTCAGCATATGATGAAAGAACATCCCAACCTATAGTACAAGGTTCACCACATGCTAGGCCAGCCATTATAGTATCCATGTCACCGGTTACAAAGTGTAATTCACCATCATCAGCTTCAGCAGTCTTATATATACAGTTAGCCTTTTCCGGCTCTACTATTGTAAAGATAGGTTTTTCATCTCCAGGATAAACTGATGAGAAGAAACCTGTTACAGCAGAAGCCATTGAGCCTACTCCGGCTTGTAAGAAAATGTGAGTTGGTTTAACTCCTTTAGCTTTCATTGATAGGTAAGCTTCATAAGCCATTGTAGTATAACCTTGCATAATCCAAGTAGGAATGTCTTCATATCCTTCCCAAGCAGTATCTTGAACCATTACATAGCCATACTCTTCAGCTTCACTATTAGCAAGTCTTACGCACTCGTCATAGTTCATATCTTTAATTTCAGCTTTTGAACCACAAGCTCTTATATTTTCAAGTCTTTCCTTTGCAGATCCCTTTGGCATATATACTATAGAGTTTTGCTTAAGCTCCATTGCTGTCCAAGCAACTCCTCTACCGTGATTACCATCGGTTGCAGTGATAAAAGTTAATTCTCCAAGTTCTTCCTTTACTTCATCAGAGATTAATTTAGAATATGGCAGCTCATCTAAATCCTTACCAAGTTTATCTGCAATATATTTACCTATTGCATAACTTCCTCCTAGTACTTTAAAAGCATTAAGTCCAAATCTGTAAGATTCATCTTTTACAAATATGTCTTTAAGCCCTAAGTACTCCGCCAAGTCTTTTAGCTCAACTAGTGGTGTTTCTTCATACTGGTCAAAGCTTGAATGAAATGATAGTGTTGACTTTGCTACATCTTCGTTAAGAAAATCAAGCGAAGCCTTTTCCCTCGTACTGAGGTCATGAGTGACAATACGATATTTTTCTTCCATTATCCCAACCCTTTCTATTTATTTATATATTTTATTTCACACTGACTTAATATATTGCAAGTTCAGTGCCAACTTTTACTCTGAATTAAAATAGTTTTTATAATATCTATGGCGAACTGTAATCAGAACTAAGATAAAAGCCGGTTTAAAGCGATTTTACGTGGATTTTATTAAAATTTTATATATAGAAAAAATAAAAATTAGAACTTTAAATATATAATGATAGGTACTTATTAATATTATTCCTAATGTAACTCTATGAGTATTCGTCACAGTTATAGGATTTCTATCTATATTAATATATATTATAAATTAAAAAAATTAATTTTAGAAAAATAAAATATTATGAATATGTTAATAAAAAAAGAGGTAAAATGTTCCGATTTTCTTATCATTATGATAATTTTTATCGAAATGATAAATTAAGATTGAAAGATATCATTTTCCCACATTTACCTCCCATTGTCCTTTATCATTTTGATAAAGACGGATGTTCTTGTGTTTTATTCCTATTAAAAGTGCTTCTAATACTCCTCCACCGATATTTCTTGCCTTATCGGATATTGTAAAACAGTTATTTAAAGAATTCACTCTTGGATCAATGTCCGCTATCTTAACATGCTCCCTTACAAAAGTTCCTTCTCTAATCATGCCCCTTACAAGTCCATTGAGCTTGGCTTTTACAGGGACATCGTTTACCATGCAAATTACTTCACCTTTTTGAACTACAGATCCGATGTCATGAAGGACTTTAACTATACCTTCAACCGGAGAGTAATATACCCTTTCTATTGTATATCCCTCTATATTTCCCGGAACGCTTGTGTTGCCTGCTGCAAATCCGTTAAATATGATTCTTCCCAAATTATGACCTCTATTCGTTTCGATAACATAGTCAACATCAACACCGGCTTCGTATCCCGGTCCAAGAGCTATTGTTATGGGAGCCATAGATTTGTTTGTGCCGATGTTTTTCTTAGAAATTGTAGCATCAATAACGGCCAATGGTTTTATTTTTGGAATCAAAAACCCTATTTTATCAACTATTAGTGGAATTTTTCCATCCTCAATTATCGAGTAGCATTCATCTAAACTAGTCGCCCTTACTCCACTTAAATCCTCGCATTTTGAATTCCCATCAAATATAGCTTCAGTCAATGATGCGGTTCTTCTTATGCAAAGAGGATTATCACTTTCTAATATGATAATCTTGAAACCCGACCTATGAATTTTTTGAATTGAACCGGTAGACACATCTCCGGCTCCTCTTATAACTACAATTCCATTCATCTATACAACCTCTTCAACCTTTAAATTTACCCATATAATCAATTATCAAAAAGATAATGATATTTATAAAAATCTAGGGCTACCATGTTTTGTATTAGGTAACATGTAGCCCTTTTGATTTTTATGTGAATACTTAGTTTTACTTAGCTTTTTTGTAGAAAGTATTTTCTAGTGGCAACTTTGTTCTGAAAATACCGTCTTTTTTATAATAAGCATTTTGTATTGCCGGTGCTGCAGGGATTGCTGCAATCTCACCAATTCCTTTCGCACCATATGCTAATTCCACTTCGTTTTGTTCTTTGAATATTACTTTTACTTCGGGTGCGTCAGTAGCTCTTAAAAGACCTAGAGTTCCATATTTTACTTGAGGAACACCGTCTTTTAGTGGGAAGTCTTCAGTTAAAGCATATCCCATGGACATTAAAACTCCACCTTCTACCTGGCCTTCTGCAGTAGTTGGATTGATGATAGTTCCTGAATCATGAGAAGCAACCACTTCCATAACCTTTCCTTCATCATCAATAACCGCAACTTGTGTTGCATATCCATAAGCTACGTGAGAGACCGGATTTGGTTTGTCAGAGCCCATTGGATCAGAGTCAAATGAATATTCTGCGTAGAACTCCTGTCCATTTAAATCATCTAAAGTCTTTCCTTCCAGTGCTTCTTTCAGCTTCACGCCGGCTCTTCTTACAGCTTCACCTGTAAATACCGTCTGTCTTGAAGCTGTGGTAGTTCCTGAGTCAGGTGTTAGTTCCGAATCAGGATGCTCTACTTCGAAGTCTTCAGGTTTAAGACCCGCTGCATTTATTGCTACTTGATATATTACAGTTTGCAGGCCTTGTCCGATTGGTCCGGCTGAAGTTCTTATATGAACCTTGCCGTCAATTACAGCAAGTTTACATCTACCGATATCCGGTACTCCTACTCCTAATCCTGCATTTTTCATAGCACATGCAATACCTACATGAACTCCTTCTTTTTTATCCATTTCTTCATAATAGTCTTTTACAGCCATTAAAGTGTCGTATATAGAAGTTCCTTCATCTGCTATTTGTCCGTTTGGAAGTGATTCTCCGGGTCTAACAGCATTTCTAGCTCTTATTTCCCAAGGACTAATGCCCACTTTCTCAGCCAATTCATTTAAGCAGCTCTCAATTGCAAAGCATGACTGTGATACTCCAAATCCTCTAAAAGCACCTGCAGGAGGATTGTTAGTAAATAGAGCTCTTCCCTCTATATCAACATCAGTAAATGCATATGGACCACCCGCATGAGTACAAGCTCTTTGAAGTACGGGACCACCAAGAGATGAATAAGCTCCGGTATCTGATACAATTCTAGCTTTCATTCCTTGAATTTTACCGTTCTCATCACATCCAACCTTCATATCAATCCACATTGCATGTCTTTTTGGATGTACATTTATACTTTCTTGTCTTGTAAACAAGAACTTAACAGGCTTCTGAGATAGGAATGCACAAAGTGCAGCATGATGCTGACAAGACATGTCTTCCTTTCCACCAAAACCTCCACCTACATATGCTGATTGTATTCTTACTTTTCCTTCTTCAACACCAAGCATATCGGTTAATTCTCTGTATTCATCAAATATACCTTGTCCAGAAGTTATAACTCTAACTCCACCATTTTCCGGTATTCCAATAGCAGCTTCCGGCTCCATAAAAGCATGTTCAGTAAATGGAACTTGATATCTATGTTCTGAAAAATGAACACTTCTTTCAAATGCGGCCTCTACATCCCCTCTTTTTAACTGCTGAAAACTCATTACATTATTTTGAGGAACATAGTGAGTTCCAAATTGTTTGAAACCTTCTTTATGAATTTGAGGAGCATCATCTTTTAGTGCTTCAAAAGGATCATTAACAGGCGTTAGTTCTTCGAATTCTATCTCTATTGCTTGAGCAGCTTCCTCTAGACTCTCTTTAGTTTCTGCAACTATAAGTGCGACTGCATCACCGATAAACCTGGTTTCTTCACCTACGGCTATCATAACAGGATAGTCTTTTTGAAGATGACCTATGTATCTGTCTCCAGGAATATCTTCGGAAGTATATACAGCTATTACCCCTTCCGTTTCTAATGCTTTAGTCTTGTCAATAGAAACTACCTTACATCTTGCATATGGCGGTCTGATCGCTTTACCATATACCATTCCTTCTACTTCATAGTCATCTACATATTTTGCAGTCCCAAGTGTTTTAGGAATTGCATCTACTCTCATGGTTCTTTCGCCAATCGCTCCGGTATCAGTGTTTTCCGGAACTTCAGCTCCTGTTCTAATCAGTTCAGCAGCTAGTTGAATTGCATCGATAATCTTAACATAACCTGTACACCTACATATATTCCCTCTGATAGCTTTTCTAACTTCTTCTCTAGTTGGGTTATTATTTGTGTCTATTAGCGCTTTCGCTGACATAACCATTCCCGGTATACAAAAACCGCATTGTACAGCACCTGCTTTTGCAAAAGCATAACCATATACATCTTTCTCTCTGTCAGTAAGACCTTCGACTGTAATTATTTCTTTACCTTCTAACTTTGACAGTTTCATAATACAAGCTCTGATAACCTTTCCATCCGCAATTACAGAACAAGCACCACAAGCACCTGCTGAACATCCGTCTTTTACAGCAGTTAACTTAAGCTCGTATCTTAGGTAATCTATAAGCTTGATATCTTCTTCAAACTGTCTTTCTACTCCGTTAACTTTAAAACTATACATATTTTTCCCCTCTCATTATTTAGGAAGTAAACTTCCCGGTAAAAATTATGATATCGTTACCAGTAAATTATAATGCAATTATTGTGCCAATTTTAGTTTAATCCGTACTCTTGGATCTTCCTGTATAATGTTGCTATACCTATTCCCAATTCTTTTGCCATTTTTGATTTTCCTTCTGTGGTGTTTGGGTATAACTTAAGAGCTTTTTCTATTTCACTCATTTCTAAATGTTTTAAGTTTCTAACTTCATTATCATCATATGAATTTGTTACTGTTTGAGATTCAAATCCTCTAGGGAGTGTTTCATCGTCGAGTATTCCACCCTCCATCATATTAACCATAAATTCCACAACATTTTCCAGTTCCCTAACATTTCCATACCAAGGGAACTTCTTGAGCTTATCCATGGTCTCGGGCATGATTTTAATTATTTCTTTATTCATTAATTTGGAATATCTTATTGCGAATTCCCTTACTAGTATTTCAATATCGGATACCCTTTCTCTTAATGGAGCTATAGGGATTGGAATTACATTTAATCTGTAATATAAATCCTCCCTAAATTTCTTTTCGTCTATCATAGTTCTTAAATCTTTATTGGTAGCTGCAATAATTCTAATATCCAGTGGAATTACCCTATTAGAACCAATTCTTACAATCGTACGTTCTTGAATAACTCTAAGGATTTTTGTTTGTAGATAAAGAGGCATATCACCAATCTCATCTAAAAATATAATGCCTTTATTTGCTAGTTCGAACTTTCCTATTCTTCCACTAGGGTCAGCCCCTGTAAATGCACCTTTAACATAGCCAAAAAGCTCACTTTCAAGGAGCGCTTCCGGAATTGCTGCACAGTTAATTGCAACAAATCTTTCTTCTGATCTATTAGAACTTTTCCATATTGCTGTTGCAACCATCTCTTTTCCCGTACCGCTCTCGCCTGTTATCAGCACTGTAGAATTTGTATTTGAAATTTTTTCAATACTATCTTTCAGTTTTCTGGTTTCTTCACTATCACCTAGAATAAGTTCGGTCCCACTCGCATGTACAGTCGTTGTCATAGAATATATGTCAGACGACACTTGTTTATTGCCTTTAAATAAAAGAACTCTTTTATATACCTTATTATGAATAATATCGAATATATCTCCATAAACAAGGTACTTATTATTTTTAATTTTCAGATTAAATTCCTTATAGTTGTTAACCGTATCACCGGTCTCCTCTATATCTATTCTTTCTTTTTCTATAATCCTTCGTATTCCAAGTTGTTTTTTTGCACTTTGATTTATTAGTTCAATATTGTTATTATTGTCGATAATAAGAGCTCCCTGATCCATATTCCTAAGGATTAACTCAAGCATTTGAACCATAGCTTTTTTATCTTCCTCTTCAAGCACTTCAACAACTTTAGAAGAAATAAAATCAGCAATCTGGTCTAAATACTCCAAGTAGCTATCTAGGTTACTCAGTACATAATCTTTAGACTCTTCACTTATACAAACCATCCCAATCACGCCTAAAACATCACCGTCTACAATTATAGGGGTTGATATTTCAAGTGTTTCTACACAGCTGTCCCTATTTGGACAATGTGTACATAGTGGATTTTCTCTCGGATCAGTAATTATTTGTCTCTTACCTGTTTTTATGACATGCTTATAAACTTCGCCCCATTCAGAGATATCATCTCCAACAAACTTGTTAAAAAAACCCGTACCGGCAACCCTTTTTAGCTGATAATTTATAACTTCAACGTCTACTTTCGCAATTTCAGCGGTAATTCTAGCGTATTTTTCTATTAAATCCTGAATCCCAAATAAGTCGTAAATTTTAACCACACCCTATCATAATTTCACTATAATTATATTATATCACTCGAAGCAAAAAAAATATATCATAACTATTTATAATTTCTTATAAAAATAGTAATTATTCATAATCTTTTCTTAACATTGCAAATTATCAAAAAATTAAGGTCATGTAAGAATTGCTAAATTCCCACACAACCTTATACATGTTCTATACCCTTGGATTTCTATGGATAAACTCCCCATCGCCTTTTTTACCTAGAAACTTCTCATCCTCTACAATTAGCTTTCCTCTTAAAAATACATATTTAATCATTCCCTTAATTTTGAATCCTTCATAAGAACTATAGTCGCATGAACTTCTAGATTTCTCAGAAGTTATAATATTGTCAAAATTCGGATCGATAATTGTAATATCCGCATCAGAACCTATCTTTAAGGTTCCTTTTTTAGGATACATTCCAAAAATTTTAGCAGGATTTGTGCTCAACAGTTTTGTCATCTCAATTATAGAGATCCTTCCTTTAGAAACACCTTCAGAGAACATAAGCTTTACTCTTTCCTCAACTCCGGCCATACCCCCCGGTGCTTTAGTAAAGTCCTCGACTCCTTTTGCTTTATCCTCGTACATAAATGGACAATGGTCAGTAGCAATTACATCCACAACACCATCTGATATGCCTTTCCATATAGCTTCACTATCTCTTTTAGTTCTTAGTGGAGGAGCACATATATACTTAACTCCTTCCTCGTTTCCATCCTTATAATAGGATTCTTCATTTAAAAATAAGTACTGAGGACAAGTTTCACAGTAGATCTTAAGTCCATTATCCTTTGCCTGCCTAATCCTTTCAATCGCTTCGGCTGTTGAAGTATGAACTATATAAACATGGGAGTCAGTCATGCTCGCAAGATTTATTACAGTATCTACAGCATCCTCTTCGGTTTCATTTGGTCTGGACTTGGCATGATAGATTGCATCCGTCTTGCCTTCACCGATATATAAATCTCTTAAATAATTAGTAATCTCATCATTCTCACAATGAACCGTAAGTAAGCCGCCACTCTTTTCCATAGTCTCAAGAAGTCTATATATATCAGTATCACCAGCCTTAAACCCATAAGTGGTATAAGCCTTAAAACTGGTAACACCCTCATCCTCTACAATAGAAGAAAGTTCTTCAAGTATTCCCTCATCAACATGTTGAATAACCCCATGAAAACCATAATCTATGACAGCCTTTTTAGCCTTCTCATGATACTCATCAATAGAATAATGAAGATTACAACCAGCCGGACCAAAGCCAATATGGTCAATTATACCGGTATTTCCACCAACAGCAGCAGCCACAGTTCCATCATAAAAATCATCACAAGACCTAAATTCCAAAGACTGCTGAAGCTCCATATGCGTGTGTACATCAATCATCCCGGGTAGCACATAAAGCCACTTTGCATCATACACCTCATCAAAATCGCCTTCAAAATCCAGCTCTCCAATAGCCTCGATTTTCCCGTCTACTAAAGATATATCACCTTTTATCACTTCATCTTCAGTAACAATATTCCCATTTTTTATTAAAATTCTCATGTCCGTCTCCTGTATTGTATTGTTTTATTATTTTACGATTTAGCTTTCCACATTATAAATTAAAACACTAGCGATTCTTATATTTTTTGTTAATTCTATATTACAGGATTTGGGTGGTTTTTTCCAGTGTTTTTTTGTTGTTATTCTTGTGAATTCTTTTCTAAAATACTAATTAGATTATTCTATTTCAAACAATGTCCCCTTAATAAATGCATTGATATTTAATAAGACTATTTATTATGATTAGGTGTAATGAATATATTAAAGACATCATCAAGTATAATAACTATAGGTATTTACACTGCTTTCATTTCAATCCACGCACCCA
>JAEZWM010000101.1 GCA_023443025.1 Bacillota bacterium | reverse complement strand
GCCGAATAAAAGACAGGTTCTATTCCATAATGCTCGGCAGCTTCCAATAAACCAATTTCGTCAACCTTTAAATCAATCGAATAAATGCCCGCTATCCCTTCTATATGAAGCTTCTGTTCTTTAAATGTCTCGTCAATAAGTTCAATAATGTCCTTAGCTGCTACTCCTCTTCTACATCCAATCCCTAAATTTAAATTTTGGGGTATCATCTGAATATATAGATTGCTCATGCTGATTACTGAACTTGTGATTGCAATTACTATATCGTCACTTTTAATATCTTCTAAATTTTCTATTTCACATATATTTGTATAGTCTAAATCATACGGAACTTCGGAATAAACCATAATACATCTACCTTCAACCATTGCAGCGGATAGAGCTGTAAGTTTTTCCGGATTAGCTATTTTGTAACCATTTCTCTTTGCAAACAAATCCGGAGATTCAAAGTCTCTTGAGTCGGATGCCGTCGTAATTATCGGCTCAGCACAGATTGCATTTGCTATCGCATTGGCCATATCATTTGCACCGCCAAGATGCCCAGACAGAAGACTTATTACATATCTTCCCATATCGTCAATTACGATAACTGCCGGATCAACTGATTTATGAACTAGAAATGGAGCAATGTATCTTACACCTATGCCACTGGCAGAAATAAAAACTATGGCCTTTGAAGATTTCCAAATCTCTTCCATTTTATCTTTTATTCTTACATCTGCGTTTTTGTAATGGACTATCTCGAAAGATTCCGCTATTTTCTCAGCAACTCTTTCACCACTGCTCGTAAAAGACAATACACTTATCATTTTTCGCCCTTTCTATACTCGGTTGTAAATGTCCTGTCGTACAGCTTTGACAAAGAGTAGTCAGTGTCGATAAAATCTCCAACTAAAATCTGTGCCTGTTTTCTAATTCCTGCAGCCTTTACCTTTTCAGCGATGTTTTCAAGAGTTCCAATGACAATATCCTCGTCCTCCCAGCTTGCTCTATAAACCACCGCAACCGGAGTTTTAGGATTTTCATATCCTTCTAAGAGTTTTTGTACGACATTGTCGATGTCTTGAACCGATAAAAAGATAGCCATACTTGCTTTATGTTTAGCCAATGAAACCAGATTCTCGTTCTCGGGGACGGGTGTCCTTCCTTCAATTCTCGTAAGGATAACCGTTTGACTTACATCAGGCAGTGTAAACTCTCTTTTGATAGCTGCCGCTGCGGCAGTAAAAGAGCTGACTCCCGGAATGAGTTCATACTCTATTCCATCTGATTCCAATGCGTCCATCTGTTCTTGAATTGCCCCATAGATGCTTGGGTCTCCTGTGTGGAGTCTGACGACTTTCAAGCCCTTTTCATTCGCCTCTCTCATCACGTTCAGTACTTGATCTAGGTGCATCTTGGCACTGTTATGAAACTCACATCCATCTTTTGCGGCCTGAAGGTGAGCATCGCTAACAAGTGAGCCTGCATATATAATTACATCTGCTTCTTTTAATCTTTTTAAACCTTTTACCGTTATTAAGTCGGTATCTCCGGGACCTGCTCCTACAAATGATATCAAAGTTTTTCCCCCTTTAGTATAAAAATAGGGTTTTCTGATTTGAGCAGACCGAGTTTATCCTCATGGCACACTTGTATAAGCCTGGTTTCTATGTTTTTATAGCCGTATCTGTTCATCAGTTCCCTGGTTTTGATTAGATTATCCATTTTAATAAAACTGGATACTACAGTTCCAGTCTCCATATACTCTTCTAAATATTCGAAGATTCCCTCGAGTCCTCCTCTACTTCCACCTATAAAGCAAGAATTAAAATGCTCTTTTGGAAGATCTTGTGGTGCCCTGCCATGTATGACCTTAGCATTTAGGTTTAATCTTTCTAGATTTTTATGAGTTAAGTCTACTGCGTCTTCGAGAAACTCTATAGTTGTAACATCATAACCCAACTCCGCTAACTGACAGGTTACAGACCCTGTACCCGAACCAATCTCAAGCAGTTTGTCGCCTCTGGTTTTATCAAAAAGGGAGCTTATTATCACCCTGATTTCATACTTGGTCATCGGGACTTCTCCCCTAATAAAGTCGCTATCTTTAAACCATCTCATTTTTTATCACCACCACGGCTAAAATTGAGCTTTGATTAAAGCTCTCTCCAATTTTCTTCTCTATTATCATTTCATCCTCATAAGATAAATTATATCCGGCGATTATACTTCCAAGCACGTTCATTTCGAATAAATCCTTTGAAATGGTATCAGGAGTGTTCTCCGCATCCGTCAATATTATAGATAGTGGATGATTTTTAACCGAAGTTAAATCGCCATCTCTTCCGTGCATAGAAAAGATATTTGCATTATTATAGGGCATCTTTAACTTTGACATCATATACTGATATGATGTTATACCCGGATGTACTTCCTCTATATCTACACCGGATCGCATAAGATAATCCGTGACTCCAAAAAACAAACTGTCACCCGAAGCGAGTATTGCAGTATCTGAAGTAATTAAGGGAATAAGCTCGGAAACCTTGCTAATCTCAATAACATCTTTCCTTATTTCAACGACATCCTGAGCAATTCTTTTAAAAGCTATTATCCTCTCTGCATTTTGAATGCGCTCTTTAACTTCTTGAGTAAGGTATTTTATATTTCCAGGTCCAACGCCGGATACGGTAATCATAATAGTCCTCTTTCCATCGTATACATTTTAACTTCCACATTCAAATCTTCATCTTTAAGATATTTTCTAACCCTGGAAGCTGTTCCTTCTTCCATTTTGGAAATGATGTGTTCATAACCATTGTCTATAAGATAGTTTGCAGCTTCTTCCGCTGTTAGTGATTCATCTATACGATAAATAAGCTCTAAATCCATGCCGGACTTCGCCATATAGTAAACAAAAGATTCCATCCTTGTATCAGCTGCTCTATTATGCGTGTTAAATATTCCAAGTGCAAGCTTTGAAAGTTTTCCAACATGACCTAGAATCAAAAAATCTCTAAAACCAAGCTCATATGCATAACTCATCGCATCACCAATAAAATTGGAGACTTTTATACTTCTGAAATCAATTCCGTTTTTATTTGCCGTGTTTATAGCATGATTTCCAGGTACTACCATTAACTTAAAATCCGTTCCATCATCCGCAATTGCATCGAGTTCCATATATATACTTTTAATCAAGGCTTCATCACTCATAGGCATCACAATTCCTGAAGTTCCAATTATCGATATGCCACCGGTTATCCCTATCCCTGCATTGAAGGTCTTCTTTGCAATCTCTTCTCCATTTGGTACGTAGATTTCAGCATGTAGACCTCCACCTTGAATCTCGAGTTCTTTTAATATAAGAGCTTTTGGTACAGGATTTATCGCCGCTTCTCCAATCTCGCCAAACAGTCCTTTTCTCTGAATTCGTCCTATTCCAACTCCTCCATCAACGCTCACATCCGAGTCCATCCGCCTAGTTACCTTTGAGTAAATAAGTATACCATCGGTAACATCTGGGTCATCACCGGCATCCTTTCTGATTGCACAGCTTACATTATCCTCTTTTATGACGATATCTTCAACTTCAAGTTTTAATCTAATACCTGACGGAGTATCTATCTCCACAATGCTTAACTCCTCACCACTATTCAGCATAATTGCAGCAGCTTTAGTAGCGGCTTGAGCGCAAGAACCGGTCGTATATCCACATCTTAACTTTTTCCCGCCAACAATGGAGTACTTTTCCAGTTTCATCTGTCCACTACCATGTATAACAGTGCGTTTACAATGGACGCTGCCACATTGCTGCCACCTTTATTTCCAATAGTGGTAATTATCGGGATATTAGTATTAAGCTCTCTTAGAGCTTCTTTACACTCAGAAGCACCTACAAAACCAACAGGTACAGCTATGATTAACTTAGGATTAATTTTACCTTCATTTATTAATTCTATCAACCTAAATACCGCTGTCGGTGCATTTCCTATAACATAGATATCCACCTCAAGAGCAGCAGCCTTATCGATCGCTGCCGAAGATCTCGTAGTTTTGTTTTCCTCCGCCATTTTGTATACTTCCGGATCATCTATAAAATATACAAGTTCACATCCGGAGTCAGAAATGGCCTTTTTGTTAATACCGGCATGTGCCATTTTAGTGTCAGTGTAGATCAGTGAACCCTTCTTTATAAGTTCAACACCTGCATCAACAAAGTTATTTCTAAAATGAACAATATTTCTGTACTCGATATCCCCTGTAGTGTGAATCATCCTTTTGACAACAACTTTTTCACTGTCAGTGTAATCGAGTCCATCCATGACCTCTTCAATGATGTCCATGCTTTTGTTTTCGATTTCTTTTGGGTTGTTTATATACATATATTCCTCCAATTGTTTTAGGATTTAGAGTTTAAAATTTATCTTGGGTTTTATATTTATGATGAGTCTTTAGTTGTGCAACTCACTGTAAAGGCATCCCATAATTTATATAAAAATGTTTTTCGTAGAGGAAGTGCCCTCACTTCCATTCCTTTGTCTTTTGCTTCTTTATAAATAATCTTTTGTAGGGGAGAATTCCACTTCTCCTTGTTTATGAGAGAAGCCTGTAGCTTCAAATCATAAACTACCTTTTTGTGTTTTCATGTGATTTAAAACAAAGTTTTATTTCCATGATGCACTTTAATTTGTAACTAAGCTAATTGGAAGTGAGGGCACTTCCGCTACTTTAGTTGCATGGTTTGATTAACCAATTTATATAATGTAAGATTACCTTTAATTCCATAGAATGTGCATGGTTTAGGAAATTCAAAGTAAAGGAGAATCGGAGTTCTCCCCTACGTCTAACACGACAAGTTTCTTGTCGTTTGTAATACAAAAAATGTTTTTCGTAGAGGAAGTGCCCTCACTTCCATTTCCATTGTATTTTTGTTTTTATATAAAAATCTGTAGCGGCGATCCCCTGCTGATTTAGAGGTGAGAAATTAGAGGTTAGATGTTAGATTTCTTTTTGAAAAACTTAGCTTTCTACATTTTATAAAACAATAACACAAATAGTCTTTTTTCTAAACTCTTACTTCTTACTTCTTATTTCAATTAATAAAACTTCAAGTTTGATTAATTTTAATCGCAGTTTAATTAGTTTGTCATCCTATTTATCCTTACAATCCAATATACATTCTAATCTTTTATAATCCCCTGCAAAATTTAAATGCTGGTACATTCCGAGCGTGTTATTTACTTGATAGCCGCATTTCCAAGACTTTCCGTCAGATTTTGATACGGAAAAAACCGGCTCTAGATCCGTTTTAAAAACCGATTTATGAAACTCTTTTGCATTATAGACGTCTCCACTTTTGCCAAGCAAGCAGTCTTTCAAAAGCTCAATTTGATTATACCCAAACTTTTGAGTTTTGTTCGTTATTTCAGTTTTCCCGGATAGTGCCCCTACCATCTTGTATCCATCTATGGATTCAGAAAGATACATTAAACCTGCTCCCATACCGAGGATTTTACCTCCCGATTTGGAATACTCGTAAATTGCTCTGTGCATTTTTGTATTTCCTAAAAGCTCTTTTACATATAGTTCAGGATAACCTCCTCCTAGGACAATTAAGTCCGCAGGTGGAAGTTCACTGTCTTTCATCGGTGAGAAATATTGTACATCTCCTAGCATGTTCAGGATTTTATTATTTTCATTATAGCTAAAACAAAATGCATCGTCTTCGGCTATAAGTATTTTCTTTCCCGTGTTTTCTAATTCCGGAGTTTTCATCTCTAAGTTAGTTTCAAAAGACAATAGCGATTCAATATCAACATACTCGCTCATAATCGCAGCTGCACCATCCAAATGCTCACTTAAACCAACTACCTCCTCCGGTTTAAGTAGTCCCTGGTATCTGGATGGAATATTCAACCTCTCATCATGAGGTAGGTATCCCAAGCATTTAATTCCGGTATATTTTTCTATTTGACCTTTAATTTTGTCATAATAGGACTGTGAAACTTTATTTAACACTATGCCAACTATCCTTCCCTCAGCAAAGTCAACCATCCCTATAAGTTTCGGTATCAGGCTAAACATCTGAGCTCCGGGAGTAACGACTAGAACCGTGTTAGTATTTATTCTCTTTGAAATATCATAGCTGGAGCCGATATATGTGTTTCCGATACCATCAAAATACCCCATTGCTCCTTCGATGATTGCGAGTTCACCGGCATTTAGCCCTAATGCAACTTTCAAACCTTCTTCACCTTGCATATGGTAATCTAAATTACCACAAGGATGTGAAGCAGCAAGAGCATGGTATTTAGGATCGATACAGTCAGGCCCTGTCTTAAAAGGAGCTACGTCCATACCCAGGTTTCTGAGTAATCTACAAAGCACCATAGTAAAAACTGTTTTGCCCTGACCTGATGAACCGCCGGATATCATTAAACCCTTCATATTATCTTCCTTGCAATTATTAGTGACATATAGTCTTTATTATTTAATATATCTTCTTTATTTGCTATTATCTCTTGAATATCAAAGGACGCTCTTTTAATAAGTCTATATTCAAATCCATATTCTTCTAGAGCTTCTATACAAACTTCCGGATTCATAGATGCTTTTAAGATCGCAACTGAATCTACATCTGCTAAAAGTTTTTTATTGTCCTCATTTACATTATCTAATAGTAAGAAATTGTCACCTTTAACAGTCATCGGCATTATAGTTTCATCAAATGCATAGATATATGAAGGTATTCCAGGAACGACCTCAATCTTCATATTTGATGTAATCTCATCCAAAATATATATTGCAGTCGAGTAAGTCATGGCGTCACCTATAGTGATATATGAGCCGGTTTTACCTTTAGTATGTTTTTCAATTATATTTGCTGCATTTTTATAGTCTTCATGAGTCACATGCTTCATTGGAAGCTCTATCTCTACAATTTCAGCATCCTTTATATAATCAATAACAGTATCATAAGCCATCGTCTTACCTTTATTAACCGGGATAAAGACAACGTCAGAATTTTTTAGTGCATTTACCGCTCTTATAGTCAGTAAATCTGAAGCTCCGGGTCCCGTGCCGATTATATATAGTTTGCTTTTAGACTCATTTAAAAGAGTCTTGACTCTATTAACATAGATTTCCCTAACACTTTGTTTTTGTCCCAGTCCACAAAGGTCTACTTCAACCTCAATTCCCGCATTCATTATGGCTTGTTTCCAAGAGTCTTCATCAGCAGCGATGTCATTTTTAGCATGATCCCCTGCCACAAGCATCAATGGACATAGAGTCGTCTTTTTTATACCCTTAGCTTTAAGCTCCTCGATTACAGCGTCTAAATCTTTATCTCCTTCGATAGTGCCTACTATATAATCTCCATCCAGTTCATCTTCTAATTCTTGATACAATACATCTGCATTATGATCAGTTCCATGACCGATATATGTTCTATGCCCAATATGCCCCTCTGCTTTCAGAGCCTTTGAAAGTTCACAAATACTTTCTTCGTCATAAATTAACGGTTTTCCTATTGGAAGATTTAATGCTCTCAGCTTTTCATATTCATGACCCGGGATTACGTGAAGAGGCTGCACATAAATTTCTGTAAATCCTCTTTCTTCTAAATAGTTTTTTGCTTGAATCTCATTAAAAATTTCAAGCCCTTCCCTTTCCCTAATCCTCTTTTTCACAATTCGAGAAGTAATAGCCTCCACAACCTCATAGTCAGGAAAGCTCTTCTCAATCATCTCAACAATGGGATCAATACAATTTTTTCTAGTATCCACATGAGTGGTCCCGAAACTTGCAACAATAATTGCTTTTTTCATTTTCGCTCCTTGGTTTATATTTTTTATGTAAATTTATTTGTTTTAGTTATGGTTTTTTGTAAATATCTTTTTGATTTTAGTTTAAATTTCTTTCGTAGAGGAACTACCCTCAGCTCCATTCCTTTATATTTTTTATAAGATTTGTAGGGGAGAATTCCACTTCTCCTTGTTTATGAGAGAAGCTTAAAGCTTCAAATCATAAACTACCTTTTTATGTTTTCATGTAATTTAAAACAAAATTTTATTTCCATGATGCACTTTAATTTGTAGCTAAGGTATTTGGAAGTGTGGGCACTTCCGCTACGTGTGATGCAAGGCATGTACAATCAGTTTCCATAATATAATATTATCTTTAATTCCATAGAAAGTGCATGGTTTAGGTGATTTATGGAAAGGCGAATCAGAG
>JAEZWM010000055.1 GCA_023443025.1 Bacillota bacterium | reverse complement strand
TATATATATAGAACAGCAGAACCTAATGACCTAATCATGACAACAGGTTGTGGAATCCCACATCTACTCGCTTATATGATTGCAAATGATCAAGACTTTGAAAACGCCGGACCAATACCGGCTTAATGTGAAATGAAAAGATTAATTGCCTTTATCCTTATCATAGCCGGAATCCTACTTGTTTCTTATCAGCTAGTTTCCGACTATCTTTTCAAACAGGAACATACTCCGGAGTACACTGAAAAAATCACTCTGGACATTACAGCCGAAGATATGGCAGCAAACAACGAAAAAGAAGTAGAAAATGACTATGAAGCAATAACTCACTTAGATACACTCGATTCATACAGAAGAATTGGAGAAAGAGAAGTGCCCGAACATGTAATAGCACAGCTCATAATCCCCAGCATGAACCGTAATCTTGCAGTATCTAAAGGGGTGAATGTAGAAAATCTCTGGGTTGGAGTGGCAACCATGAAACTTGAACAGAGCTTAGGAGAAGGAAACTACGCCATTGCCGGACATAACCATAGGATTAACGGTTCACTATTTAACGGTCTGGAATACCTACCTGCAGGCGAGGACATATATATCACAGACAAAATAAAAATATATCACTACAAAACATACGACAATTTAACCACGGGACCGGATGCCTTCTACCTATTAGAAGATGGTATAGCCAACGATAGAGGCAAACCCGTCCTGTCTCTAATGACATGTGCAAGACCTATTGAAGATGATCTAAGGATATTCGTACAGGCTGAACTGGTCGATGTATATGATTATGATAGAGATTATTTCTATAGGCTGTTTAGCGGTAATGAAGTGCCTGAGGAATAGAGGTTAGAAGATAGAGTTTATTGGAACCCGAAGGGTTCCTTTTTTTGGTTTAGGTGCTGAGTTGGGGAAGTCAGACATGAGAGAATGGTAGTGAGTAGTGAGTTTCGTAGGAAATCTGCGATTTCAGGGTTAATATATATTGTTGCAAATAGTATTAAATCAATTTAGGTAATTTTATATAGTTTTAAATTGATAGAATGTGCGTGGTTTAGGAGATTTATGGAAAGGCGAGAGACTGCGAAAAAAAGTCTGTAAATATTGAATAGCTTCCTATGATTAGTTAAAATAAAAATAACATAGGAGGCTTTTTAAAATGGCAAGAAGAAAAAAATTAAGTGAAGGAAAAAAAGAAATCATATCTTATCTAATCAATGAGTATGAAATTGAGTCAGCAAAGGACATACATGATGCTATTAAGGATTTACTAGGAGATACTATAGAAAGCATGTTAGAAGCCGAAATGGAGCACCATTTAGGATATGAAACAAACCAAAGAAGTGACAATGAAAACTCTAGAAATGGATACAAAACTAAAAGAATACGATCAAGTATGGGTGAATCTGAAATATCAGTACCTCAAGATAGAGACTCAAGCTTTGAACCTCAAATTGTAAAAAAGAGACAAAAAGACATATCTGAGATAGAAAATAAGGTAATAGGAATGTATGCAAGAGGTTTGAGTACTAGACAAATATCTGAACAAATCTATGATATCTATGGATTTGAAGTTAGTGATGGACTGGTTTCAGACATAACCGACAAAATTCTGCCGGAAATAGAAGACTGGCAAAAAAGACCACTGTCAGAGACTTATCCTGTAGTGTTCATTGATGCTATTCACTTTTCTGTTAAAGAAGAGGGTTTAATATCAAAGAAAGCAGCATATATAATACTCGGAATAAACGAAGATGGGCTTAAAGAAGTATTAGGAATATATGTAGGACAAAACGAAAGTAGTAAATACTGGTTAGGAGTCCTAAATAGCCTAAAAAACAGAGGAGTAAAAGATATCTACATTATCTGTTCAGATGGACTAATAGGTATAGAAGAGTCCATATCAGCGGCATATCCAAAAGCTGAGTGGCAAACCTGTATAGTTCACATGGTAAGAAACACATTAAAATACGTATCGTACAAAGATAGAAAACAATTTGCAAATGATTTAAAAACAATATATCACGCACCTGACGAAGAAGTAGCAAATAAGAATCGTTTGAAAGTAGCTGAAGCATGGGATAAAAAATATCCAGGATCAATGGATAGATGGGAAAGGGAGTGGAATTCAATAACGCCAATCTTTAAGTATTCTAAGGAAGTTAGAAAAATAATATATACTACGAATGCTATAGAGAGTTTAAATAGCTCATACAGACGGTTAAACCGTAATAGATCAGTATTCCCAAGTGCTACGTCACTGATGAAAGCACTATACTTAGCTACAAATATAATTGCAAAGAAATGGAATATTCCATTAAGAAGTTGGGGATCAATAGTAGGAGAATTGAGAATAATGCATGATTTAGAGAACTAACACACTCCGCCACCATTGACAAAGAACCTAAAAAATGGTGCAAGGTAAATACCGAAGGCGAAGCAAAGACTGATAAGTATGTATTTTGCCTTCGTCGGCTTAGTGTACCATTTTTTAGAACCCTTATCAATGGTCCCCTTCGGTGGCTCCTCTTATTATTTACCTCAGGCTCTGCAAAGAAAAAATTGACAATATATCAAGCTTGATATATAAATAAATAATGAGGGCAGTAAAATCCACCCTCATAAACATTAACTAATTATAGAAATAAATAATTTACAGAGATTATTTCGCACTGCCAAAGGCGAATCAGGAGTCTGCTGAAATAGTCGCCTTTTTTTCTTACTTTTTTCTAAAAAATATCTATATTTTTTAGAAGTTTTGTCATTCATATATTATTTTATAAAACAGGAGCTATTTTCTCACTCCTGTTTCATTTTATTTATCGCATATCGGTTAAAATTGACCATCAATGCCCTTAGTAATCCATTTTTTCGCGCACTAATTAAGCCATAACTCTGCTGAGTTTTGCCTCCAAATACGTTCTTTAATTCATGATTTATGCTTTCGTGTAGTGATCTTTTATTAGCTATTTTTTTAGCTTCTCCTGTCATCATTACCTCTGCACAATCATTGTATATTCCGTAATTTATTGTACATTCTAATCTCTTTGATCTATATCTTTTTTCGCTTATGCAC